>CAZNOA010000019.1:0-17339 GCA_964574565.1 uncultured Halobellus sp.
CGCAGATCGACGAGGTCGGAGACGACGAAACCATCGACCCGCGTGAGGGACACACTCCCATCGGAACGGGCCCCTACGAGTTCGACGAGTTCGAAGACGAGCAGTTCTACGAGGTCGAGGCGTTCGACAACTACTGGGTCGAACAGAAGGGCGTCGAGGAGGCGTTCTCCTGGTTCGACGGTCCGTCCGACTTCCCGGACGGCCCGGTCATCGACGCCTTCGAACTGGAGATCGTGCCCGACGACGCGACGCGTTCCGGCGCGCTCCAGAACGACGAGATCGATATCACCTACGGGCTCGCGACGGGAACGCTCGACGACTTCGACGCCGACGACGGCTTCATCGTCCACGGCGTCGAGACCGGTGGCTACGAGTACATCCAGTACCCAATGAACGTCGAGCCGTGGGATGACCGGCGTCTCCGTCAGGCCGTCAACCACCTCGTGCCCCGCCAGGCCATCGTCGACAACGTATTGAACGGCTGGGGTCGCCCTGCGTGGACCGACCTCCCCGAACTCGCACACGGTGCCGGGACCGTCGACCACGACGCGCTCGAAGAAGAGATTCGGCCGCTGAACGAATTCGATCCTGAACGCGCGGAGGAGTTGCTCGAGCAAGTCGCCGCAGACCACGGCGGGTAAGCCGGACCGAACCGCAGCCGGCCGGCCAACCAGTTTCCGAAACACCGATACAACCACCCTCAAAACGTCTCAATGACCGTCCCACGATGACCAAGCAACGATGAGCCTCCAACGTTTTATCATTCAACGAGTACTATCAGTGATCCCGATACTGTTCGGAGTTTCGGTGATCACGTTCGGGCTGTTCCACCTGACGCCCGGCGATCCGGTGTCACAGCTGGTCGCGCTGAATCCGGACGTCTCTCCCGCCGACGAGGCTCAACTCCGGGAGCGTTGGGGGCTCTCCGGCCCCGTCTGGGAGCAGTACCTCACGTGGATCACGAACGTAATGGTCGGCGACTTCGGCCAGGAACTCCGGACCGGGCGTGACGTCTCTGGCATCATCTGGCGGCGTCTCCCCGAGACGATCGCACTCGGCATCTTCGGCTGGGTCTTCGCGCTCCTCGTTGCGATTCCGACCGGGATCTACGCGGCCGTCAACAAGGACAAGCTCGGCGACACGGTGAGCCGCTTTATCGCCCTGTCCGGCATCTCGATTCCGAACTTCTGGCTCGGCCTGATGCTGATCCTGATCTTCTCGCTGTACCTCGGGCTGTTTCCGGTGTTACCACCGTCGAGACAGCCGCTGTATCATCCGGATATGCTGTGGTACCTGCTCTTGCCCGGGGTCACAATCGGGACCGCGGCGGCAGCGAGCATCATGCGCGTGATGCGGACGTCGATGACCGAGGAGCTGAACAAAGAGTACGTCACGGCGGCGCGGGCGAAGGGACTCCCCGAGCGGACGGTGATCCTCAAACACGTGTTGCGAAACTCGCTGATCTCCGTCGTCACACTCGCTGCGACGCTTACCGCCGGGATCGTCTCTGGTTCAGTCGTCGTCGAGGTTGTGTTCAACTGGCCGGGGCTCGGCCGAGAGTTCATCGCGGCGATCGACAGCCGTGAAATAAACGTCGTGATGGCGATCACGCTGTTCACGGGGTTCTTCGTGATTATGGCGAACCTCGTCGCAGACATCCTGTACGCCGCACTCGATCCGAGGATTCGATATGACTGAGCAACGACAGACACACAGCGATCGCGGCCGGATCCGTGTCACCGGATTCGACTCGGACAGCGTCAGAGAACGAGAACCGCTCTCCGACTGGACTGACGGGGCGAGCGGTGAGACAATCGGCCGCTGGCGGCGCGGGCTCCGCCGTTTCATGCGGAATCGCTCGGCGATGGGAGCGCTCGTCGTCGTGATTCTGATGTCGCTCGTGGCAATTTTTGCCCGTCCCGTCGAAGTGGGCGGGTACGTCGTCCAGCCGTTCTCGTTGGCGCCATACGACCCGACGACGATCATCTACTTCAGCGTCGATCCGAGCGTTGGTGTCTACGATCCGCCCTCGTGGGAGTACCCGATGGGGATCGACGGCTCCGGCCGCGACCTGTTCTCCCGCATCCTCGTTGGGGGACGCTACAGCATCTCGATCGGCTTCATCGTCGTCGGACTGACGGCGTCGTTCGGGCTGGTTTACGGCGCCATATCGGGGTACTACGGCGGGAACGTCGACGAGCTGATGATGCGGATCGTCGACACCATCTTCGCGTTCCCCGGTCTGATCCTCGCGCTCATCATCGTCGCCATCCTCGGCGGCGGCTACTGGCAGCTCGTGTTGGCGTTCAGTCTCTTCGGCTGGGCCGGGTACGGACGGCTCGTCCGCGGTGAGGTGTTGAAAATCAAAGAAAACGAGTACGTGATGGCGGCGAAGGCGCTCGGCGCTCGCGATCGCTCTGTCGTGTTCAGACACATCGCGCCGAACGCGATGCCGCCGCTCATCGTCCTCGCTTCCCTCAACATCGGGAGCGTCGTGATCGGCGTTGCTGCGCTCGGCTTCCTCGGACTCGGAATGGATCCGAGCACGGCCGAATGGGGGACGATGCTCGATGCGACCCGGGAAACGCTGATTCAGGGTCCTGGCGGCCAGATCCCGTGGTGGGCGACCGTCTACCCCGGCGCAGCGATCTTCACCTTTGTGATGTCGATGAACATGATCGGTGACGGTATCAACGACGCGTTGGACGCACAACAGACCGGCGTCGGGCGCGGGGGTGACGACTAATGCCGCCCCTACTCGAAGTGAAGGACCTCACGGTCCGTTTTTACACGCAAGAGGGGGTCGTCACCGCCGTCGACAACCTCTCATACCGGATAGAGAGCGGCGAGAAGTTCGGCGTGGTCGGCGAGAGCGGGGCCGGCAAAAGCGTCACCGCGCTCTCCGTGCTCCGGCTGATCGACGACCCCGGACAGATCGAGAGCGGCGAGATCCTATTTAAGGGAGAGAACCTGTTGGAGATGTCCGAAGCGGAGATCCGTTCCATCCGCGGCAACGAGGTCGCGATGATCTTTCAGGATGCACAGACGGCGTTGAACCCGGTGTACACCGTCGGCGGCCAGATCGCCGAGGCGATCGAACACCACCTCGACTACACGTCGAAGGAGGCCCGCGCGCGGACCATCCAGCTGCTCGACCGCGTCGGGATACCCGAGGCCGAAGAGCGGTTCTCGGACTATCCCCACGAGTTCTCGGGCGGGATGCAACAGCGGGCGATCATCGCGATGGCGCTGTCGTGTGACCCCGACCTCATCGTCGCCGACGAGCCGACGACCGCGCTCGACGTGACGATCGAAGCGCAGATCCTCGAGGAGCTCCGCGAGCTGGCCGACGACTTCGACACCGCGATCCAGCTCATCACCCACGACCTCGGCGTCATCGCGGAGGTCTGTGACCGCGTGATGGTGATGTACGCCGGGAAACCGGTCGAGAAGGCATCCGTCGAAGAGCTGTACTACGACCCGAAACACCCGTACACGGTGGGGTTGATGAGCTCGATCCCCCGCGTCGGCGACGACCGCGATCGGCTCCAGACGATCCCGGGGACGATGCCGGACCTCGTCGAGCTCCCCTCCGGCTGCAGCTTCCATCCCCGGTGTCCGTTCGCCGAGAAGAAGTGCACCCGGAACGAGCCGGCGCTCACCGACGTGGAGACGGGTCGCGAAGCGACGTTAGACACCGAACACGGCGCGGCGTGCATCGAGTACACCGAGGGGCTCTCACAGGGACTCACCTACTCGGTCGAGGTCGACGGGCCGACAGACGCCGCCGTCGAGCAGTACGTGGAGGGTGACCGCGATGAGTAGCGCCGATCCGATCCTCCGGGTCGACGGCTTAGAGAAGTACTACGACTCGACCGGCGGGTTCATCGACAAGCTCCTCGGCCGGTCGCAGTGGGTCAAAGCCGTCGACGGCGTCGATCTCGAACTCAATAAAGGGGAGACGCTCGGCGTGGTCGGCGAGTCCGGCTGCGGGAAGACGACGCTCGGCCGGAGCATGCTCCGGCTGATCGAGCCGACCGACGGCTCCGTCTACTACAAGGGCGAAGACATCACCGAGCTGTCAAGCTCTGATCTCCGGAACCTCCGGAAAGACATCCAGTACATCTTCCAGGACCCGTTCTCCAGTCTGAACCCGCGGTTGACCGTCGGCGATATCATCGGCGAGCCGCTCGACATTCACGATATCGCCACGGGCGAGGAGCGCAAAGAGCGCATCTACGAGCTGCTCGAGACGGTTGGGCTGAACTCGAGTCACGCGAACCGCTACCCCCACGAGTTCTCCGGGGGGCAGCGACAGCGGATCGGTATCGCCCGCGCGCTGGCGGTCGATCCCGAGGTGATCATCTGTGACGAGCCCGTGTCGGCGCTCGACGTGAGCGTTCAGGCGCAGATCCTCAACCTCTTGGAGGACCTGCAGGCGGAGTTCGGGCTCTCGTACGTGTTCATCGCACACGACCTCAGCGTCGTCGAACACATCTCCGACCGCATCGCGGTGATGTACCTCGGCGAGATCGCCGAGGTCGGCCCGACACGAGACGTCTTCGAGCCGCCGTATCACCCGTACTCGGAGGCGCTGCTCTCGGCGATTCCGGAGCCCGACCCGCTGTGGGAAAGCGAGCAGATATTCCTCTCCGGGACGGTCCCGTCGCCGCTCGATCCCCCGTCCGGCTGCCGGTTCCACACCCGGTGTCCGAAAGTGATCCGAGACGCCGACTACGACCTCTCACAGGAGGTGTGGCGCTCGGTGATGGATCTGAAACTCCGGACGCGGCAGGCCGACTCCGTCGAGGCGGTGACGACGGAGCTGACCGACGAGGTCTCTGGAACCCGCGAAGACCCGGCCGAGGCGACCCGAGACGTGTTCGGCAGGATGGTCCGGAAGGAGTTCGACCTCCCGACGGAGCTGTCTGACCCCGACGCTGAGGCGGCCGTCACGGAGGGGATCGACGCCCTCCACAAGAAAGCGATCGACGAGGCGTCGACCTTGCTCGAATCGGCGTTCGCCACGCCGTGTGCGGAACACCACCCGACCGGTTACACCGTGGGAACCGACCACCAGATCGCCTGTCTCCGGTACGACGACCGGTTCGACGAGGCGACGGAGACGTTCCGTGCGCCGGCTCAGTCTCACGGGGAGGACGCGGGGGCCGACCGCGGCCGGGCGGACGACTGAGCGGTCGGAACGCTTTCTTTTTCGGGCCGCGTATATCAGGTAATGCGTCGGATATACGAGTCGGACGCGCTTCACCGCGACGACGGCGAGGCGCACGCTCCGAACGAGCGCGAACGGAAGACGAAGCTCCAAGCGATGCGTTCGGTTCCGTCGTCGACGCTGAGCGACCTCTTCGTTCCCACGCGACTGCGGCATCGATTCGTCTCGGTGGGCGTCGAGACGCCGGAGTCCGAGTACGCGGTCGGCGAGCCCATTCCCTTCCTCGTGACGATCCGCAACCACGCGCCGTTTCCGGTGTCGATACCGACGGCGTCGCCGCTCCTCTGGAAGTGGACGGTAGACGGCGACGTCGAGGGATCGAGAGTCCCCATCCGAGACCCGCCGGACGAGCCCGGATCGTTCGCGTTCGACCGCGGCGAGCGCAAGGAGTTCCGGAAGCGGTGGGACCAGCTGTTCCGCGTCTCCGAGAGCGAGTGGGAGCCCGCGGAGCCGGGACGCCACACGATCGGCGCCGCGATCAACACGGCCGACGCCGACGGACGCGGGCTCGCGGCGGAGACCGCGGTCGAGATCGTTCGTTGAGCCGAGCGAGGGTTCGGCGTTCGACCGACTCGCCGCTGCCGGCTCAGTTCCCACCCGGCTCGTCTTCGTCGATATCGCGTGCGTCTTCGTCGATATCGCGTGCGTCCTCGTCGATATCGCGTGCGTTCTTCCCGTTTTCCGGACCGTTCGGTGGATCCGCTTCGACCGTCGGATCGTAGCGGAGACATCGGACCGTTCGGCCCGTCGCGTGTGCGTTTTCCGTGGGGTCGGCATCGGTGACGTCTGTGGGGTCTGTTTCAGCGGCGCTCCCGGAGTCGATCGCGACGGTTTCGGGTGACTCCCGTTCGCAGACAGTCGGGAACGCCGCCGCGAGCCTCTCGTCGGCGGCGTCGACGTCTCCGTCCGCGATCGCGGCGGCCGCCTCCTCGACCGCCCGTTCCGCGGCGGCGTCCGAGAGCGCCGTCGAGAGGCCGACCGCGCGTCGCACCGTCGCCGGAGTGACTTCGTCGTCGGCGCGGTGGGCCCCCTCGTCACGACCGCCAGCGGGGACGGCTTCCTCCGGGAGTTCGCCCGCCTGCACGGAGAACCGCAAGCTCGCGATCGCGCGCCACGTCTCGTCGGGTACCGAGAGCTCCGCGGGCGGGATGACCGCCGGACAGCGCGGGTGGAACCGACAGCCTGCGGGCGGATCGCTCGGCTCCGGCACCGTGTCGGTCAGGGGGCGCCCGAGGCGACGGTCGGTCGGATCGAGCGACGGGACGGCGGAGAGCAGCACGCGGGTGTACGGGTGTGCGGGATCGTTCAGCACGTCGGTGGTGTGCCCCCGCTCGACGATCTCACCGAGATACATCACGGCGACCCGGTCACAGAACCGGCGGACCACGTCGAGGTCGTGGCTGACGAACAACACCGCGATGTCGAACTCGCGCCGGATCCGGTCGAGCAGCCCGAGGATATCGGAGCGGACCCGCGCGTCGAGCGCGCTCGTCGGCTCGTCGGCGACGATGAGGTCGGGGTTGACGACCAGCGCCCGAGCGACGGAGATCCGCTGTTTCTCGCCGCCCGAGAACTCGTGGGGGTGGCGGTCGGCGTCGTCCGCCGAGAGGCCGACTCGCTCGAGGACGTCCGCGACGATCGCCCGTCGTCGATCGGCGTCGTCGAGCCCGTGGATCCGCAGCGGCTCGGCGACGGCCTCGCCGACCGTCATCCGCGGGTCGAGCGCGTCGTTCGGGTCCTGCACGATCAGCTGCGTCCGGCGGCGAAACTCGGTGAGCGCCGCTCCGGACAGCGAAGAGACGGGCGTCCCGTCGAACCGGACTTCACCGGCTGTCGGCTCTTCGAGGCCCAACACGGCGTGTGCGGCGGTGGTCTTCCCGCTTCCCGACTCCCCGACGACCCCCAGCGCCTCCCCGCGTGCGATCTCGAAGCTCACGCCGTCGACGGCCCGGACGCGACCGACCTCGCGCCGGAGCCACCCGCGAGTGATCGGGTAGTGTTTCTTCAGGTTCCGAACGGTGCAGAGCGGCTCGTCACGCATCGTCGACCCCCTCTTCCGTCTCCGATTCCGTGGTCGCCGACCGCCGGTTCGGTGCCGTGTTCCCCGACTCGGCGGCGTCGATCTGAGAGCGGCTGCTCGCCATCGGCGACGCGGCGTTCGCCCGGATCGCGGACGGGTCGCCGCCCGGTTCGTAGTGGACACACGAGACGGCGTGTTCGGCCGTGTCGACGCCGTGAAACGCCGGCTGTGCGCCGCCGGTACACCGGTCGACCGCGTACGGGCACTCCTTACGGAACCGACAGCCGTCGGCCGGGATCTCGCCGCGAGCGGTCGTCGTTTCCCGCATCGAACCGCCGCCCCGGTCCGGGCCGTAGCTGTCGAACAGCGTCTGCGTGTACGGGTGTGCTGGCTCTGAGAACACCTGTTCGACCGGTCCGCGTTCGACTATCGTCCCGCCGTACATCACCAGCACGCGATCGGCCACCGCGGCGACGACCCGTAAGTCGTGCGTGACGAGCAGCAGGCTCGTCCCGCCGCCGCTGACCGAACGGAAGAGGTCGAGCAGCCGCGCTTGGACGGTCACGTCGACGGCGGTCGTCGGCTCGTCGGCGACGACGAGGTCCGGTTCGCCGGCCAGCGCGACCGCGATGGCGACCCGCTGTTGCATCCCGCCCGAGAACTCGTGTGGGTGGTCGTCGATCCGCTCGTCGGGGCGGGGGATACCCACCCGCCGCAACAGCTCGATCGCCCGATTCCGGGCCGTTTTGCGGCCCGCGTCCTCGTGGATCCGTATCGGTTCGGTCACCTGCTCGCCGACGGTGTACACCGGGTCGAGCGCCTGCTGGGGGTTCTGGAACACGTGTGCGATCCGGCTCCCGCGGACCGACCGGAGCGACGCGTCAGAGCGCCCTAACAGCTGCTCGCCGTCGAACTCGATCGCGTCGCCCGACACCTCCGCGGGCGGCTGCGGAACGATCCCCGTCAGCGACTCGCAGGTGACGCTTTTGCCGCTGCCCGACTCGCCGACGAGACACACCGTCTCGCCGCGGTCGACGTCGAAGCTCACGCCGTCGACGGCGTGGAGCCAGCCGTCAGCCGTGCGGATCCGCGTTCGGAGGTCGCGGACGGAAAGCAGGGGGCTCCCCGCCGTCATCGGCGCTCACCCCGCGGATCGAGGGCGTCTCTGACCCCGTCGCCGAGCGTTTTGAACGCGACGAGCGTCGCGGTCAGCGCGGTCGCGGGTAGCGTCGAGACCCACCAGATCCGGTAGGCGGGCTCGCCCGCCCGGCTCTGGAGCTGTCCGGCGACCTCAGCGTTGATCGACTCGCTGATCGTCGACCCCCAGGAGTACGTCCCGATCTCGTGGAATCCGAGGAACGCGATGCCCGCCTCGACCAGGACGAACAGCGCGAGTAGCTGGAACGCGGCGGGCACGAGGGTGTTCGTGCTGTTCGGGAGGACGTGTCGCCGCGCGATGTAGGCCCCCGAGGCCCCGAGGCTCCGCGCGACGAGGACGTAGCCGTCGCCGCGGCGCTGGATCACCTCGCTGCGGACCAGTCGGGCGATCCCGCCCCAGCTGAGCAGGCCGAACGTCGCCAACAGCAGCAACAGCGAGGGGCCGTAGTAGGCGTACCCGATGAAGTACAGCAGAATCGCGGGGATACAGAGCTGCACGTCGACGTACGAGGAGAGGAGGTCGTCGACGAGACCGCCACGGAGCCCGGCGACGACGCCCACCGCGGCGGCGAGCGGGACGATGAACGCCGACGCGATGACGACGACGTACGTCGCCACGCGGGCGCCTTCGACGAGGAGGAAGCCCAGCGGGTGTCCCCGCTCGTTCGTCCCGAGCGGGTACGACCACGAGCCGTGACAGACGCGGTCGAACGACTCCCCGGTTACGGTGCCGAGACACTCCTGTGGCGGGACGGTACTGGAGAACCCGACCGGCGGATGGAAGGCGTGCTGAAACCGGAGCGGTGCGGAGCCGGTGACGATCGGCCCCACGAGTCCGACCGTGAGGAGGCCGAAGACGAACGCGCCGCCGAGCGTCGCACCGGGATACCGCCGAACGAGCGATAGAGGGGACCGTCGCCGCCGCCGGACGCGTTTGACGAGCGGAACGACGCCGTACGATGTGAGTACGACGACCGCGAGCAGGAAGACCCAGTCGATCGGGACGGGTCGCCAGTCGGCGACGAGATACAGCCCCGTCGACCGGCGGTAGTACGTGTACGACAGCACGACGGCTATGACGCCGACGAGCAGCGCCGTTCGCTCCGCCGTGACCGTCGCTCGCGAGCGGTCGACCTCGTCCCAGTCAATGTCCTCGAAGCGAGGGCCGTCGTCTGCGGCTGACATCTGGAGGGGTACCCGTATTACCGACGACGGTTCCTTAAAGCTATTCGCCGCTCTCGTCCGGAGTCAGCGGCTTCACGGGCATAACTCCGCTCGATCCCGGCCCGTAGTTTGATATGATCTCGCACGGATCCACTCGCAACGTGCCCTCCACGCTCCGTCGTCGGTCGGATCGGGTCGTCCGCCCGCTCACTCGATTAGCAGGCCGGCCCGCTTTCGGGACGGATCCCTCCGTCTCCGTGGCGAGTCTGTCCGTCCGCACCACGGAACTCCCCGAGCACGCGCTCGAAAACGACGGTGAGCCTTCGTGAATCCCCTCCGTATCCTCGTTAAACGGACGGCGATGGGCGCCGTCACCGCGTGGATCGTGCTCACCTCGGTGTTCGCGCTGTTCACGCTCACCGAAGATTGGGTGCTCTCCGGTCAGATCGGTCTCGCCCGGTTCGCGGGGGAGAACGACCCTGAGGCGCTCGCGGAGATCCGGGCGGAGTACTTCGCCGCGCGGGGGCTCGACGAGCCGTTGACGGAGGTGTACCTCGACTGGCTCGTCGGCATGGTGACTCTCGACTGGGGCGTCTCGCTCGCCACCGGCGACCCCGTGTTCCCGCTCGTCACCGACGCCGCTCTCCGGACCGCCGCGTACGTGGTTCCGGCGCTCGCGCTCGCGATCGTCGCCGGCGTCGGCGTCGGCATGTTCGCCGCGTTGAACCCGGAGAGCCGACTCGGATCCGGCGGCGTCGGCTCGGCGTACCTGCTGTTCGCACTGCCGAACTTCTGGGTCGGCGGGATGTTGCTGTCGCTGACACTCGGCGACCCCGCCGGTCGGTCGGCGCTCGTGTTCGAGCACCTGCTCCCGATCGGGCTCACCGCCACCACGCTGTTGGGCGGCTACGTCAGCTACTCGCGGGCCCACTCGCGGGAGTACGCGACTGCGGAGTTCGTCTCGCTCGTCCGCGCGAAGGGGGCGTCGAGCTACCGCGTCGCGACGCACGTCCTCCGGAACGCCGCGATCCCGTTCTTCTCGCTGCTGTTCACCGAGGCGCTGGGGCTCCTCGTGCTCGCCACGTTCGTGATCGAGGTGTTGTTCGGGATCGACGGATTCGGGCTGCTCCTGTTGGAGGCCGTCAACGAGCGAGACCTGCCCGTCCTCCTCGGCGGGACCGTCGCCATCATCGGCGTCGGCGTCGTTGGAAACGTGATCCAAGACGTGGCGTACGGGTACCTCGATCCGCGGGTCGACGTGGGGTGAGTTGCTCGCTGTTGGGCGAGCCGGTCGTCGTGAACTGAGGCCGACAAAACAGCTATGTAGACTGAAAACACGTTTCGGTATGCCCCGGCCGACCGCAACCGCTCTCGACCGGACTGCGATCGAGACGTTCCTCGAAACCCAATCGGCGGGGACCCTCTCCTTGGCGAAGGAGAACGAGTCGTACGCTATCCCGGTCTCGTTTACGTTCGCACGAGAGCAGGACGACTTCTACTTCCGGCTCGGCTACGCTCCGGAGAGTCGCAAACGGGAGTACATCGAAACCACCGAGCGCGGGACGCTCGTCGTCGCCGCCGAGACGGACGCGGGGTGACAGAGCGTCGTCGCTCGGAGGCCGCTCGAACACTGCAACACCGTCGAGAACCCGGGCCGAGTCGCGCCGGCTGACAGATCGGTCAGCGACGCCGCTCACGAGCGCAACATCCCGTACGACCACGTCTTCGAGGCACCGTCGGACGCGTGGTTCACGCTCGTTCGGCTTCGAACCGACGAACTCACCGGGGTCAGAGAGGCCTCCGACGGGTGACCGGGGCTCGAGTAGTCGGGTTCCGTCGCGTCTCAGTTTTGCGTCCTCAGGGCGTGACGCCCGTGTCTTCACCCGGCGTGGCGACCGCTTCCGGATCGAGTTCGAGGATGTGTTCGCCGCAGTCGGCACAGCGGATGGCCACGACTTCGTGCGCCTGACAGCAGGACTCGACGGTGTCGGCGGTGGCGGCGATCTCGCCGCCACACACCGGACACGACGAGTGGAACGAACGCAGCGACTGGAGGATCGAGAGTCGCTGTTCGGCCGGGACGTCGAGCCACCGATCGGTTCGCTCGACGAGCGCGAGGTGGGAGGCGACGTCGGAGAGGTACGCGCCGTCGCCCGGCCACTTCCGCACCCGTCGGAGGACCGTCACGGCGGGATACGACCGGTCGTGAAAGCTCACGTCCTCCGGGTCGACGCCGAACATCGTCGCGAGCGTCTCGGCGTCGACGTCGTCGCGCTCGAGCGACGAGACGAGGGCTTCCACCCGCTCGGCGAACGCGGGCTCGAACGCCAGCTCCTCGACGCCGTCGGTCCGCTCGACGACGCCGACGTCGAGGAGGAACTCGACCGGCTCGACCGCGTTCTCGCGGCGGTTCTCGATCCGTTTGACCGTCTCGAACTCGGGCTCGTCGTCGGTTCCGTCGCCGGCGAAGCCGGCGGTCCCGTCGTCTGCTCCCTCGCCGGCTTCGTCAGCGGCCGCTCCGGCCGCCTCGCCGCCGGATGTTTCGGCCGCCTCGCCGCGCCTCGTCGCGTCCGTTCCGACGGTGTTGGTCGGTCGTACCGGCCCGCTTCCGCTCGTCACCGCCGCGGTCTCGTCGGTGACCGTCACGGGCGCGCCGCCCTCCCAGCCGTCGCGCGGCCCCTCGGGGGCCTTTCCGAACAGCGCGAGCACGCGGTCGGGCAGGTACCGCTTCGTGAGCTCCGGCGTCCCCGGGACGAGGTAGCCGCGGAAGTAGATGCTCGCGAACGAGCCGACGAACACGGCGAGCGAAGCGACCGGGCCGAACGCCGCCGCGACGACGGTCAGCACGAGCGCGAGCGCAGCGTTGAGAACCGTACACGGCATACATCGGTTCTCTCCGGTATACTCCGGCTCGCGGAACCGCTCTAACAGCGACGAATCGCGAGATGCCATACCGTGTGATACGGCCGGAGCGATAAAAACGGGCGGCATTCCGGCGCCGTCGGAAGTCCCGGACGCGCGTCGGACGGGCGGGGCCGCAAGGTCGATACGGGTGGCGGCCGACGGCTCGACCATGACGTTCGGCGACCTCTTCCAGCGGGCCGTCCCGTACGACGTGAACGAGGACGCGGTACGTTCGGCGCTCCGCGACCGTCGCGCAGAGTCCGGTGGCGAGCGCGAACGCGGGGGCGACGACGAGAAGTCCACCGCGGCCGACTCAGCCGACGCGTCCGACCCGCCCGACTCGGCCGACTCAGCCGACGCACCCGACCCGTCCGAACCGAGTCCCGCTCGGGTGGTCGCCGACGCCGACGTGTTCGCGGCCGACCTCCTCGTCGGCGGGGCCGCTCGCGACGGGCTCGACGCCCTCCGGTCGCACTCGTGGACGACGCTCGTCGCCAGCGATCCGCTGCTAGACGACGCCGAGTCGGTGATCGCCTCGCTGGCGGACGCCGAGCTGGCGGCCGACTGGCGCGCCGCGGTCGAGGAGTGGCGGGAACCCGCCGTCCATCCGGCCGGCGACCACCCGGCGTTGGGGTCCGCGTACCGCGGCGCCGCGATGCAGGTCGTGAGTCTCGACCCGTCGCTGACGGGCCCCGGCGCGGCGGCCGGACTCCGCGACAGGATGCCCGTGAGCGTCCGGGAGCCGCGAGCGTTCGCGGTCGTCTTCTCGCCAGAGCGGCTCTACCCCGAGGTCGTCGACGGCGAGTATCCGGGCCCCGACCGCGATCCGCGGTCGATGCGTCGTTCGGAGCCGGGCGCGGACCACCACGGATAAACCGACGCCGTCCCGACCGGCGGGTATGACCGAGCCGGACGCTGCAACGGACGAGCCGTCGCCTACGGACGAATTATCCGTCGACGGCGACGCGGACGCTCCGGAGCTGCCGGCCGACCTCGACGGGGTCCGCGAGGCGCTGATCGACTGGTACGAGGCGGACCACCGCGAGTTCCCGTGGCGTCGGACGGACGACCCGTACGAGATCCTCGTCAGCGAGGTGATGAGCCAGCAGACGCAGCTCGACCGCGTCGTCCCGGCGTGGGAGGACTTCCTCGACGAGTGGCCGACGGCGGCGGCGCTGGCGGCCGCCGACCGTGGCGACGTGGTCGCTTTCTGGTCGGACCACTCACTCGGCTACAACAACCGCGCGAAGTACCTTCACGAGGCCGCCGGACAGGTTCAGACGACGTACGACGGCGAGTTTCCCGAATCGCCGGACGAGCTCCAGGAGCTGATGGGCGTGGGTCCGTACACCGCGAACGCGGTGGCGTCGTTCGCGTTCAACGCCGGCGACGCCGTCGTCGACACCAACGTCAAACGAGTGCTTTACCGCGCGTTCGGCGTTCCGGACGACGACGACGCGTTCGAGCGGATCGCCGCTCGCGTCATGCCCGAGGGGAAGTCACGCGTCTGGAACAACGCGGTCATGGAACTCGGCGGCGTCGCCTGCGGGACGACCCCGCGGTGTGACGAGGCGGGCTGTCCGTGGCGCGAGTGGTGTTCGGCCTACCGGACCGGCGACTTCACCGCGCCCGACGTGCCGACCCAGCCGAGCTTCGAGGGGAGCCGCCGGCAGTTCCGCGGGCGGGTCGTCCGGACGCTCGGCGAGTTCGAGGAGCTGCCCCTCGACGAGCTCGGTCCGCGGGTACGGGTCGATTACGCACCGGACGGCGAGTACGGGCGCGAGTGGCTCCGCGGGCTGGTCGAGGACTTAGCGGACGACGGGCTCGTCTCCGTCGCCGTGGAGGGCGACGACGACGCCCGTCCGGACGGCGACGTCGTCGTATCGCTCCGGCGGTGACTCCCCTCCACGCTCGCCGCTTCTCTCGCCCCGTTGCGCCCGTGAAACCGTCATTCGTTTATAAACGGAGGCTGAACGATCGGGTATGAGCGAAACCGTAGACTCGGACCTCTACACGCGGACGAAGGCCCTACTGGAGCCCGGCGACATCGAACTCGTCGGCTGTATCCTCCACACGACCCTCGACGGTCAGGAGGACTTGGAGATGCACGAGCTGACGGTCGCCGCCAACGAGGTCATCGCCGACCACGCCGGGAAAGGCGAGACGTACATCGAGGCCGGCAACGACGACACCGACTTCTCCTCGAACCAGTTTCAGGGGCTCACGCTCGACGACGAGTCGTTCGTCTGGGAGTGCCAGCAGCTGCTCCGGGACGGTACCTTCGACTTAGTGTTCTACTACGAGGCGGGCGTCGACCAAGATGCGCTCGCGGCCGATCTCGGTGCCCTCGACGGGGTCGACCGCGTGACGCAGGTCCCGTGACCCGCTCGCGACACCGCGGCGGCTTCCGGCTTCGCCCGTGACTGAGACCGTCCTGATCCCCGGCGCCCGCGACGTGCGCGCCAGCCTCGACACCGCCGCGAGCGACTGCTCGCGGGCGGACGCGGTCGTCGTCGCCTGTCCGCCGCATCCCCGACAGCGCGGGCACCGCGGCGACGAGCGACTGGTGGCGGTGAGCGACGCGCTCACCGAGCGCGGGATCGACTGTCTCCGATTCGACTACGGCGACTGGGACGAGGGGTACGGCGAGAGCACGGACGCGGACCGAGCGGTCTCGTGGGCGGTCGAACGCTACGACCGCGTCGGGCTGTTTGGCTTCTCCTTCGGCGGGACGGTCGCGCTCGTCGCGGCCGGCTCGCGGCCCGGCCTCGTCGGGGTCTGCGCGCTCGCGCCGACCGCCCGGCTGAACCCCGACGTCGACGCCGTGGCCGCGCTCGCAGACCTCGTCGACCTCGGGATCCCCGTGCGGATCTGTTACGCGACCCGGGACTCGACCGCCGAGTGGGAGCCGGTCGTCGACCGCGCCAGAGCGCTCGGCGTCGAGACGGTCGCGTTCGACGCTGACCACTTCTTCGTCGGGCGGGGCGGGGCGGTCGGCGAGGCGGTCGCGGCGTTTTTCTCGGCACAGCTCGGCGGCTCGGTCGACGCCGATTGAGCCTCGTTCTGCTCTGAAGAGCGCGGGTCCCCGACCTCCCGCTTGTCGGCCGCGAAAGCGAACAAATTTATTCCCGGTCCGTGAGACGTGATCTGTCTGTGGAGTCCGTCCTCCTGCTCGGTCTCGGGTTGTTCGCCGTCACCCACATCGACACGTTGCTCGTCATCAGCGCGTTCTGTGCCGACAACGACTACCGGGGTTGGGAGGTCCTCGTCGGCCACTACGCGGGGTTCTCTATCGGGCTATTCGGTGCGGTCGTCGGCGCACTCCTCGCCGCCGAGGTCTTCCGAGAGTGGACGTTCCTGCTGGGTCTCATCCCGTTTAGCATGGGTCTGTGGGGGCTCCTGCGTCGCCCGCCCGAGAACGTCGTCGCGGAGCTGCCCGCGGTTCCGAACGCGGTCGGGCGCATCGGCGTGGTCACCGTCACCGGAATCGGTCTCAGCGGCGAGAACATCGCGGTGTTCGTCCCGTTCTTCGCCGAGCTCTCGACGACGGCGCTCCTGTCCGTCGTCGGTGTCTATCTCGTCTGCGCCGGCATCGTGTTTCTCCTCGCGTCGCTCGTCGTCCGCTACGCGACCGGGGACGCGATATCGGACCGCCTCGACCGATGGCTCGTTCCGACCGTGCTGATGGTCATCGGGGGGTACGTTTTTGTCACCGGCCTGCTCGTCGGCTGACGGCCGGCTCCCCCGCGTCAGAACCATCTGTCGTCCGGTGTGTTCAACCGACCCACCGACGTCGACGACCGATCGGCGCTCACCGGCGTCGGTCAGTTGTAGCCGCGCCACCGGCGGCCGCACTCTTTGCATTTAAAAAAGCGCGTCGGCGGCTCGTCGGCGGCGCCGGTCTGTTTGATCGTGTACCACGCCTCGCCGTGGCCGCAGCCGTCACACGTGACGTCGGTCGCGGTGGGTTTTCCCTCGAAGTTCGCTCCTTCCTCCGTCTCGATGACCTCGCTGCCGGTCTGTTCGGCGGTCGACTCGAACGTCGCGGCGAGCGCCTCGTCGCGCTCGGCCGTCGCGCCGCAGTCGTCGTTCTGACACGCCATCTCCCCGTCGCGAGAGACCATCATCGAGCCGCAGTCGTCACAGAACTGCATATATGTGGCGTATGGGATCGAGGGGTTTAGCTCCGGTGACTGCGCTCCATGGATGTGTCGATACGGTGTTCGTTTATAAATGGTCCTCGGCGATAACGCGGTACAGGCCTCCAAAGGCCCAGCCGCTCGCTTATAAGTCGTCGACTCCGCGGTGAACACCGTCAAAGCCCCAGCCGCGACGACTCGCGTGGCTTGCTGTGCTCCTCGCTCAGTCGCTATCGCTCCTTCGCTGCGGTGCTTGCTGCGCCGTGCTTCGTCCTCGCGACAGCGAGCCGCTTCGCGCCTCTGGCAGCCGGCGGCGAAGCCGCCGGCGACTGCCCCCTTGAGTCCCACCCCGCTCCGCAACCGCACCTCACGCCTCCCCAGCCTCGTCGCGGCCGGCTTGTAAGTCGGCCGCGGGCTCCCTCGTGCGGGCTGTCTCGCGGCCGCCGATGGCGGCCGCTCGCAGGCGCACGCCACCGTGTCATCGTCCGTTTATAACTCGCCGCCGCGCTCTCCGACTCGCTCCCACGCGAGATGCGCAGCCACGCCGAGTATAAAAGCGACCCCGAGGTTCGTCGCCAGCGTGAGCGCGCCGATACCGACGGAGATCGCGACGTTCGAGGAGTCCGTGACGTTCCGCGCGAGCGAGACCGCGACGACCGCGAGCAGCGCCCCGAGCATCGCGACCGGGAACGCGGCGAGCAGCGCGGGCGTCGCGAACAGG
>CAZNOA010000020.1:0-16615 GCA_964574565.1 uncultured Halobellus sp.
CGTCGACCTCCAACACCTTCGCGACGACCGTCTGTCCCTCGCGGACGTGGTCGCGGACGTTCTTGATCCAGCCGGAGGCGACCTCGCTGATGTGACAGAGGCCGCGCTTCTCCTCGTACTCGTCGAGGTCGACGAAGACGCCGAAGTCGGCTATCTCGTCGACGTCGCCGACCACGAGCTCGCCGGGTTCGGGCCAGCCGCTGTACTTCATACGGCGTTGGTGAGGCGGTTACCGCGCCTCAACGGTTTCGACGATCTCGCCGTGGAGCTCGGCCTCGCCGCCGGTCGGGGTCGCGAGGGTCGTGCCGCAGACCGCACACGACACCGTCGAGGAGGCTTTGCCGAAGACGACCTGTTCGTTCTCGCAGTCGCCGCAAGCGACGCGGTGGAAGCTTCCTGCCATGCTTACTCCTGGAACGTGAGTCGGCCGGCGCGCCACCCCTCGCGCATGTGGGCCTTCCCGCAGTCCCCACAGCGGTACTTCAGGTGCGTCTTCTTCGTCGGCTTGTCGCCACCGGGCACCTTCGAGTATCCGCCGGCGTTGCCGATCGTCGCGAGCGCGCGGCGTCGCTGGCGCGCGTCGCGTTTCATTCCGGTCGCTCGACCCGATCGAACCTTCTCCACTTCGTGCTCGTGGTGTGAGTCACAGTGTGGACAGTACGTGTTGAAACGGCGTGGCATTTCCATGGATATCGACCTTGTGACGCGGTTCGTCGCCGACGCTTAAAACGGGTTTGGTCTGTTTCGCGGAGGGAAATCACGCCCTCGAAGCGTCCCGTGCTCACCCCTCCCACTCCGCGACCGCGCGCACCGGAGATCCGTCGCCGTCGCGGAGCCGGAGCGGAAACGCGTAGAGCCGGAACCGCTCGGGGAGGTCGTCCAGCCCACAGAGATTCTCGATTATCGCTAGTTCGGCGCCCAGAAGCGCGTCGTGAGCGGGGGTTCCGACAGGTTCGTCGTCGCCGTCGGCGACAGCATTATCGTCCGAAGCCGATCCCCACCGGTCGCCCGTCGACGGCGTCGGATCCGGTCCGAAGGTGTCGAGCCCCACGCCGAACCCGCGCTCGCGACACCACTCCGCCGCGCCGTCCGTCAGGTACGGGTGATCGCGATACCGGGCGGTTCCCCAATGTGGTTCCCAGCCAGTCCGGAGGACGAGGAGGCGGGGGCGCTCGCCCTCGTCGGCATTGCCGGCGCAGTCCCCGTCGGCGACCGACGAAAGCCTCTCGGGAGTGATCGGTTCTCGCGGCTCGAGTGGCCGGAGGTCGACGAGTCGCGCGTCGAAGACGAATCGCCCCACGTCGCGGTCGTCGATCGTCGCACCGTCCGGACGGGTGTGTCGCGGCGCGTCGACGTGGGTTCCGGCGTGGGTCCCCGTTCGCAGCTCGCTCGTCGCGTACCCGTCGCGCTCCTGAGTGGCGTCGGGCGTCAGGGTCACGGCCGGATCCCCGGGATACGTGGGCATCCCCGTCTCGATCCGCCGAGAGAGATCGCGGAACACGCTCGATGGAACGCGTCGTCGGTGCTTAAATACGAGGCTCACCGGGCGTTCCCGAGCCGGAGACGCCGCCTTCCGCGTCCCGAACGTATTTGCGCCGCCCGGCGCTGGGTGCGTGTATGTCGGAACTCCCGCTCGACGCGTACTACGATCTCACCCAGATCGGCGCGATCGCCGCCTCTCCGTCCGGCGATCGCGTCGCGTTCACCGCCACCGAATACACGCAGGGCGACGACGAGGCCGTCTCCTCGCTGTTCGTCGTCCCGGCCGACGGCTCCCGCGAGCCCCACCGGCTGACGAGCGCCTCGGGCGCCTCGTCCCCGAAGTGGGGCCCCGACGGGGACCGGCTCGCGTTCGTGGCGGCCCGCGAGGAGGACGTCGAACGCCGGGTCGGCTGGAAGGAACGAGACGATCAGGAGGCGGACGACGAAGCCGACGGCGACGCGGAGGCGGACGAGGAGGCCGACGAACCGGACAGCGACCCCGACGCACCCGCCAACGGCGACGACCCGAAGCCGCAGGTGTGGTGTTACGACCTCGCGCTCGGCGGCGACCCGCGCCAGATAACGGACCGCGACGAGGGCGTCGCCGGCTTCGACTGGTCGCCCGCGGGCGATCGGCTGGTGATCGAGTCCCGGGACCCGACCGACGAGGAGTCCGAGTACCTCGACCGGGTCCGAGAGGATGGCGGCCCCGTCGAGACGACGCGGCTCCAACACAAGGTGAACGGCGTCGGCTGGACCGACGACGTGACGACGTACCTCTTCGTCGTCGACCTCGACGACCCGGAACGCGACCCTCGTCGGCTCGACGACGCGTACGGCGGTGGCGCGTTCCAGGACGTCGCGGGGATGGACCCTCATTGGGGCGATTCGGGCCGGATCGCGTTCACCTCCTGCCGGCTCGACCGGCCCGACGACACCACGGTGCGGGACGTGTACGCGGTGTCGCCCGACGGCGGCGACACGGAGCGGCTCACCGACGGCGAACTCTCGCACGGAACGCCGACGTGGCGGCCCGGCGGCGACGACCTCGCGACCGTCGCCGACGACCCCGACGACCCGCCGCGGCCGACACAGGTGTATCTCGTCGACGGCGACACCGACGGGAATGATAGCGACGAATCAAGCGGAGAGGGCCGGCTCTCGCTCACCGCCGACCTCGACAGGACCGTCGCCCGCGGCGGCGAGCCGGTGTGGGTCGACGACGCGATCTACGCGCGGATCGCCGACGAGAGCCACACGCGGCTGGTGAGAGTCGCCACGGACGGCCGCGTCGACCGGGTATTCGACGCCCAGGGACGCGACCGCGCGATGGACGGATTCGACGTGTCGGACGACGGATCGACCGCCGTCGCCGTCCTCTCGCATCCCGGCGAAGGGGCGGATCTGTACGCGATGGACGTGACTGACCTCGATACCGGAGACGCCGAGCCCGCCTCGATCCGACGGCTCACCCGCGTCAACGAGTCGCTCACCGACGAGTTCGCCATGCCAGAGGCCACGCGGGTCGAGTGGGAGTCGGACGGGTGGACGATAGACGGGGTGCTCTACCACGACTCGGACGTGGAGCCCGAGGACGGGGATCACCCACTCGTCGTCGCGATCCACGGCGGGCCGCTGTCGTACGACGAGCCCGCGTTCAGCTTCGCGCACGCCGCGCTGACGAGCCGCGGCTACCTCGTCCTCCGGCCGAACTATCGCGGCGGTACCTCTCGCGGCCGGGAGTTCGCCGCCGAGCTGACCGGCGCATGGGGGACCGCGGAAGTCGACGACATCGCGGCGGGCGTCGAGTCGCTCGCCGACCGCGGGTGGGTCGACTCGGATCGCGTGTTCGGGCACGGCTTCTCGTACGGCGGGATTGCGCAGGGGTTCCTGGTCACTCGGGAGCCGGACCTGTTCGCCGCGGCCGCGCCGGAGCACGGCATCTACGACCTCCGGTCGGCGTTCGGCACCGACGACACGCACACGTGGTTCGAGACCGAGTACGGGCTCCCGTGGGAGAACCCGGAGGGGTACGACGCGTCGTCTGCCATCCTCGACGCCGGCGCCATCGAGACGCCCCTGTTGGTGATGGCCGGCGGCGAGGACTGGCGCTGTCCGCCGTCGCAGTCCGAACAGCTGTACGTCGCGGCCCGCAAACAGGGGGTCGACGCCGAACTCGTCGTCTACCCGGACGAACACCACAACATCGGCGACCCGGACCGGGCGATACACCGGTTAGCGAAGATCCTGAGCTGGTACGAGACCCACGACCCGGCCGGCGACGGCGGCGACTGAGTCGCGGTCGCGGTCGCCTCCGAGGAGCCGGTCGCTCAGTGTTCGACGAACTCCACGAGGACGCCCCCGGTCGATCGGGGGTGACAGAACGCGACCGCGTGCCCCCACGCCCCCGGGCGAGGCTCCTCGTCGACGAGGTCGACGCCGCGGTCCCGGGCGCGGTCGAGCGCGGCCGAGATGTCGTCGGTCGCGAGCGCGACGTGGTGGATGCCGGGCCCCTCGCGGTCGAGGTAGTCGGCGATCGGACCGTCCTCGGTCGGCTCTAAGAGTTCGACGTAGCCGCCGCCGTCGAGCTCGAGGAAGACCACGCGCATTCCGTCGAACGTCTCCTCGTGAGCGACCGGCGCGTCCAGCAACCCGTCGAACAGGTCGGCGATGTTGGCGGCGTCGCGCGTGGCGACGCCGACGTGATCGAAGCGCATGGGTTCGGATCTCGCCGCGCAGTTTTAAGCGTTCGCGAGGCGATCACCCCGTATGCAGCTCTCCAACACCGATTCGGTCGCCGGCAGGGAAGTCGTCGAGACGCTGGGCGTCGTCCGCGGCAACACGGTCCGCGCCCGCAACGTCGGCCGCGACATCACGCAGGGGCTCCGGAACCTCGCCGGCGGCGAGCTGAAGGGGTACACCGAACTCATGACGGACGCCCGGGATCAGGCCCAACAGCGGATGATCGAGGAGGCGGAGGCGCTCGACGCCGACGCCGTCGTCAACGTCCGGTTCACCACCTCCTCGATCGCCGACAGCGGCGCGGAGATCCTCGCGTACGGGACGGCGGTGCGGCTGCGGTAGACGGACTGAGTCGACGTTTCCAATCCGGTCTCACCGCCCCGGCTTGTACTCTCCGAACTCCTCGCGGAGCACGTCCGAGATCTCTTGGACCGTCGCGTACGCCTTCACGGCGTCGACGATGTGCGGCATCACGTTCTCGTCACCGCGTGCGGCCTCGCGCAGCGACGCGAGCGCGCCGTCGACCGCGTCGCCGTCGCGGTCGGCTTTCACCGACTCCAGACGCTCGCGCTGGTTCTGTTCCTGTTCGGGGTCGACCTCCTCTAAGTCCATCTCGGCCTCCTCGTCGACCTCGAACTCGTTGACGCCGACGATGATCCGCTCGCCTTCTTCGATCTCCTGTTGGCGGTCGAAGGCGACGTCTTGGATCTGCCGCTGGACCCACTGGCTTTTCACCGCCTCCAACATCCCGCCGCGGCGGTCGACCTCCGCCAGAATCTCGAAGGCGTCTTCCTCGATTCCGTCCGTGAGATTCTCGACGTAGTAGCTCCCGGCGAGCGGGTCGATCGTGTCGGCCGCGCCGGACTCGTGGGCGAGGATCTGTTGGGTGCGGAGCGCGGTCCGGACGGACTGTTCGGTTGGCAGCGCGAGCGCCTCGTCTTTTCCGTTCGTGTGGAGGCTCTGGGTCCCGCCGAGCACCGCCGCGAGCGCCTGATAGGCGACTCGAACGACGTTGTTCTCGATCTGTTGGGCCGTCAGCGTGGAGCCGCCGGTCTGCGTGTGGAACTTGAGCTGTTTCGATTTGGGGTTCTCGGCGCCGAAGCGCTCGTCCATGATCTGCGCCCACATCCGACGGGCGGCCCGGAACTTCGCGGCCTCCTCGAAGATGTTGTTGTGGGCGTTGAAAAAGAAGGAGAGCTGCGGGGCGAACTCGTCGACGTCGAGCCCGGCCTCGATCGCGGCCTCGACGTACTCGATCCCGTTGCCGAGCGTAAAGGCGACCTCTTGGGCCGCCGTCGACCCCGCCTCGCGGATGTGGTACCCGGAGATGGAGATGGTGTTGAAGTTCGGCGTCTCCGCCGCACAGAACTCGAAGATGTCCGTGATGAGCCGCATCGACTGCTCGGGCGGGTAGATGTAGAGGTTCCGCGCGATGTACTCTTTCATGATGTCGTTTTGGATGGTCCCGCGAAGCTCGTCGCGGGGGACGCCCTGCTCGTCGCCCATCGCGACGTACATCGCGAGGAGGACGGCGGCGGGCGCGTTGATCGTCATCGACGTCGACACCTCGTCTAACGGGATCCCGTCGAACACCGTCTCGAAGTCGTCGAGCGTGTCGATGGCGACGCCGGACCGACCGACCTCCCCTTCGGCCATCGCGGCGTCGGAGTCGTACCCCATCTGCGTCGGGAGGTCGAACGCCATCGAGAGCCCGGAGGAGCCCTCGTCGATGAGGTAGTTGAACCGCTCGTTCGTCTCCGCCGCGGTGCCCATCCCCGCGTACTGACGCATCGTCCAGAGCCGACCGCGGTGCATCGTCGAGTAGACGCCGCGCGTGTACGGCTCCTCGGCCGGAAAGCCGATGTCCTCGCGATAATCCACGTCGTCGACGTCCGCCGGCGTGTACAGCGGGTCGACCGCCTGCCCCCCCGTGTCGGTGGTGAACGTCTCCTTCCGCTCTCCGAACCGGTCGACGGTGTCGCCGTAGGTCCCCGTCTCCCAGGACTCCTTGGCCTCGCGGATCTCGGCCAGTTCCTCAGGATCGTACATTAGTAAATCGGTCGACCGAGCGGGACTTAACAGTTTTCAGGGTCGGTCGGTCCCGGACCGCGCCGGAACCGCGCTCGGCGGTCGGTTTCAAGTGAGACGCGGCCGAACGCCGTCCATGGACGTCCTCCCCGATCCCACAGAGCGCTTCCTCGCGGCGACGGCGCCCGACCACACCGAGACGCAGGCGGAGATGGCGACGCTGGCCGACGACTGGGGGTTCCCGATCATCGGTCCGGAGGCCGGCGCGGTCCTCCGGCTGCTCGCCCGGCTGACGGACGCCGAGCGCGTCTTCGAGTTCGGTTCCGGCTTCGGCTACTCGGCGACGTGGTTCCTCCGCGGCGGCGCCGACGCGGTGATCTGCACGGAGTTCGACGAGGAGGAGGCGAAACGCGGCGTCGCCTTCGCGGCCGACGGCGGGTACGCCGACCGAGTGATCTTCGAGGTCGGGGACGCGATGGAGACGATCGATCGGTACGACGGCCCCTTCGACGTGGTCCTCATCGACCACCAGAAACACCGGTACGCGGACGCCTACCGGACGGTCCTCCCGAAGGTCCGGGCCGGCGGCGTGATCGTCGCCGACAACATCACGCGGGGGCCGATCGACTTCGGCGACCTCGTCGCGCACTTCGAGGACGGGACGCCCCTCCCGGACGCCGAAGTCGACGGCGAGACGCGGGGGATCGGCGAGTACATCGGAACGGTTCGCTCGGACGACGCGGTCGAGACGGCGATCCTCCCCGTCGGCTCCGGGATCGCGGTGTCGACGAAGGTGGCCTGACCGTTCGGGGCGGCGGTGGTCGAGGAACGGTGAGTGGTCGGCGGTCGACAGTGTCCGACGGCGGTCGACGGCCGAAGCTATTCGGGTCTCGACGTCGAACGCTCATTCGATGAAGGTGGGGCTCATCTCGGACGTTCACGCGAACCTGCCCGCGCTCGAGGCAGTCCTCGACGACATGCCCGCGGTCGACCGCATCGTCTGTGCGGGCGACGTGATCGGGTACAACCCGTGGCCGGCCGCGTGCGTCGAGCGCGTGCGAGACGTCGCGAGCGCAACCGTCCGCGGGAACCACGATCGGACGGTCGAGACCCCGTCGCGATACCGGGCCAACCGGATGGCCGAAGCCGGGCTCGAACACGCGAAGGCGACGTTATCCGACGAACAGCGCGACTGGCTCCGTCGGCTCCCTCGGACCGAAACCGTGGCGGGTGGTCGGTACCTCCTCGTCCACTCGCATCCCGCCGCCGAGCGAGAGGACGCGTACGTCTATCCTGAGGAGTTCGAGACGCTCGACCGACACCTCGGCGAGTACGACGGAATCGTTCTCGGGCACACGCACGTGCAGGGGGCGCGCTCCGTCGGGGACGGACTCGTCGTCAACCCGGGAAGCGTCGGGCAGCCGCGCGACGGCGACCCCGACGCGGGATACGCCGTGCTCGACACGGCGCGGGACGACGTCGACCTCCGCCGCGTCGCGTACGACATCGATCGCGTCCGCGACGCCGTCGAGGCCGCCGACCTCCCGGAACGGACCGCCGAACGGCTATATAAGGGTACGTGAGGAATACGCGGGCGTCTACGACCCGGTCGTCGATCCACGGGGAGCCGGCACCGTTCGTGGAGACGGTTGCTTCCGCCGCGTCACGACGCGCTCACGCCGCGTGTGTCCCGGTTCCGCGCGGCGATCAACACCTCGATCATGATCTTCGCACCGCCGATTACGACGGGGCCGATGACCAGTCCGATCGGGCCGAACGCGACGATCCCTCCGAAGACGCCGATGACGATGATCGCCGAGTTCAACCCCGCGCTGTGGCCGATGACGAGCGGTCTCGTGTAGAAATCCGACGCGCTGATCACGAGACCGGACAGCAACATGATCACGGCGAGCGCCGTCTGTCCGGTGAGCGCCAGGTAGGCGACCGCCGGCACCCAGACGGCGAACGCACCCACGAGCGGGAGAAGGGCCAGAATGAACGTGAGCACGGTCAAAAAGAGCACGTTATCGAAACCGAGCAGCAAGAACACGGCGCCGAGGGCGACGGCCTGGATGGCGCCCGCAGCGATGTTCCCGACGATCGAAGCCCACATGAGGCGGTCGAGTTTGGTGAACAACTCGTCCGCCGTACTCCGGCGAATTGGAAGCATGGCCCGCGTCCAGCGAACCAGAAGCCGGCCGTCACGGAGCAGCACGAACAGTGCGAAGTTGAGGATGACCAGCCCGATGACGATCCCGGGAAGCGACTGTGCGGTCGATAACGCCTGGCTCCCGATCACGTCCACGGTATCGGTGATCAGCTGTTGATTCTCACTGAGCGTTTCCTCGACGTCGACCGTGATCCCCCACTCGAGCAGCGTCGCCTCGATGTCTCCGTAATCTATACTCACTTCTTCGGCGGTCTCGGCGAACGCCACCGCCTGTCGAGTGAGCTCTCGAAGCAGGTAGACGAACGGGACGAATATGACGAACACCGCGAGTAGCGTGATGAGGAGTGCTGAAACGTCCCGTCGAAACCGCGTGATCAGCCGCTCCTGTAGGGGCCAGAACACGTACGCCAGAACGGCGGCAAAGACGATATACTGGATGTACGGAAGGATCACCATGGCGGCCAGAATCACGACTAAAAGCGTCAGCACAACCAGTACCTGTGGTTCGGTGAACCAGCGTGACCGTCGCGTGTCGGGGGCCATAGCTCACTATTGTATGTGGAGGTATAGAGTGGTTGTGACTGGCGACACCCCGGGAACCGACACGTATTCGCGAGCGAGTCGTGATCGCCGGACGACTACGGGCGTGGATCCGCGCCGGTCGGCCGCCGTTCGGGCCGCCATTTTCCGGGCGTGAGACGGGTGGACCCGTGCGTCGCCGGCGGCTCGGCCGGCCCGTCTAGCGGTTGCATGCGTCCCCGTGTCGTTTCCGGGCGAAAACCGCGGTGGTATCGGGAGTTGCGGCCGGAACCTCGCGTTGTCCCGATCGTCCGCAACCGTCCCGGTCAGCCGCAGCTCCTCACCACGGCCAGATCCCGGCGAACAAAAGCAGGTTCCGCGCGGCCGCGACCAAAGAGAGGAGACCGACGCCAGCGCACATCACCGTCGCGACGAGCCGCCGCGTCCCGCCCGCGATCGCGACCGGAACCCCGATGACGACCATGCCGGCCGCCTTGGTGAGAAGCATCCCCGGAACCAGGCCGAAGCGACCGATCAGCGCGCTGCCGACCGGCGACCCCTCGACGTACTCCCCGCCGGCGATCGCGACGTACGTGGAGCCCACGTCGGCGACGATGCCAACCGCGAGGAGCGCGACGGCCACGGCGAGTCGTGAAAGCACTGCCACAGCGCACGCGATGAACCGATATAAACGTCCGGGGAGGCGGTCGGGCCGGGCAAGCGGGGCGGGCGTCAAAACTCGACTGCGGGCCGAACGTCGCGCGAGGAACCCCGAGTGCGGGCTGGCCGCCGGCCGCGCACACCACGACTTCATTTAAACCGCCGCGTCACGTACGTCCGGTAATGAGTTCGTCCGACGACGAGTACGAGATCGCGGTGGTCGGCGGCGGGCCGGCCGGGCTCACGACCGCCCTGTACGGTGCCCGAATGGGCCACGAGACGGTGCTTATCGACCGCGGCGGCGGCCGCGCGGCGATGATGGCGGACACGCACAACGTGATCGGTATCACCGAGGAGACCTCCGGCAACGAGCTGCTCCAGACCGGCGTCGAGCAGGTGCAGTCGTACGGCGGCACCGTCGAGCGGGGGTTCGTCACCGACGTCGAGCGGACCGACGACGACCGCTTCCGACTGGCGACGAACGACGCCGCGTTCCTCGCGGACCGCGTCGTGCTCGGGACGGGATTCTCCGATAAGCGGCCGGACCCGCCGCTGCCGCGGAACGCCAAGGGGCTTCACTGGTGTCTCCACTGTGACGCGTACATGTTCGTCGACGAGCCCGTGTACGTGATGGGCCACGGCGAGGCGGCGGCACACGTCGCGATGATCATGCTCAACGTGACCGACGAGGTTGACGTCCTGACCCGCGGCGAGGAGCCGGCGTGGAGCGACGAGACCGCGGCACAGCTCGAGGCGCACCCGATAGACGTGATCCACGAGGACGTCGTCGGGATCGAGAACGACCCCGACTCCGGCTGGCTCGAGGCCATGGCGTTCGAGGACGGCGCTCGCCGCGAGTACCGCGGCGGCTTCCCGATGTACGGCTCCGACTACAACACCGCGCTCGCCGAGGGGCTGGGCTGTGACCTCACCGAGAGCGGCGAAATCGACGTCGACGACCACGGCCGCACGAGCGAGGACGGCGTCTACGCGGTCGGCGACGTGACCCCCGGCCACAACCAGGTCCCGGTCGCGATGGGACAGGGGGCGAAAGCCGGGATCGCGCTCCACAAGGACCTCCGCGAGTTCCCGCGCTCCACGGAGGCGATCGCCCGAGACGGCCCCGTCTCGGCCGACGAGGTGCCGGCGATATCGCCCGAACTCATGGCGACGGCCATCGCCCACGAGGGCCACGCCGGAGGGCCGCGAGACGACGCGGTCGACGAGCCCGACGGCGAGAAGCCGGCCGCAGACGACTGAGGCGGCCCCCTCTTTCGACCGCTTTCGTTCCGGCGGCGACCGTCTCCGCCAGCGCTCGTTCCGTGTGCCGGGGCCCGTTCCGTCCCCTCGGCCCCCACGCTACCGGGCCCTACTCGCCGTCGATACGGTCCGCACGCTCGAGCAGCGCCTCGGCGAGCGTCCGCGCCTGTTCTGGCGTGAGATCGACGCGATCCGCGTGGGTCGGGAGTCGGTCGACGCCGACGACGTCGAGTTCGATCTGCAGTTCGACGCGGTCCGTCGGGGTCGACTCCGCGGGCGAGGAGACGTTCACCACGCCCGAGGTCGACTCGCTCCACTCGTGACCGAGCGCCGCGGCGTCGACGAAGTCCAGCGACGTGTAGGCGGTGACGGAGGTGACTCGCTCGTTCATTCGTCATCGCCCGCGGCGGTCTCCGACTCCGCCGTGCGGATAGTGAAGACGGGGACATCTGCCGTTCGGACGACCTTCTCCGTGACGCTGCCGAGCAGGTACTTCTCGATCCCGCCGCGCCCCCGCGTTCCCATGACGATCATGTCGACCTCGTCGTCGCTGTACCCTTTGATCTCAGTGTGGGGATCGCCCTCTCGCGTGCGGGCGACCGCGTCAATCCCCGATTCGGCGAGCCGCCGCTCGAACTCGGCGAGAACCGCGTCACCCCGTTCGCGAAGCGAGTTGACGCTCGTCTTCCCGGCCGCGCCAACCCCCGCGTAGGTGGTGTTGACGACGTAGAGCAGGTGAACTCGCGCGTCGAAGGCCTCCGCCTGACTCACGACGTGAGGGAATGTCGCCGCCGACGCCTCGCTTCCGTCCGTCGGGTAGAGGATGTCGTCGTACATCTCACTCGAACAGCTCCGGCGCGACGTCCGCCGACGCGTGCTGTATCGGCCGGTTCCCGTCGGCGACGGTCTCGTCCCCGCCCGATTCCGGGGTCGCTTCGCCGGCCGACTCACGCCGATCAGTCATCGGTCGATGCCACCTCCGTCGAGGTCCCGGCCGCGTCCGCCTCGGCCTCGGCGAACGGGTACCACGACTGCTTGGCGTCGGTGAGACACGGATCAACGTAGCTCGTCTCCTCGGGCTCACACAGCTCGGCGAGCGTCTCGCTCGCGGTCGCATCGACCCACTCGCGGAACGTCTGTCCGTCCGCGCGGCGCTCGGCGAACGCCTCGAGGAGGTTCCTGATCGCGCCCGGCGCCTCGTCGGCCGGAACGCGCTGCGTGACGTAGTCGACGAACGAAGGGCTCTCGCCGACGCCGCCGCCGAGCCCGATGTCGACCGCCTCGACCATCTCGCCGTCCTTGCGAGCGCGCATCCCGAGCAGCCCGATGTCCGCCGTGTTCGCGTGGCCGCAGTCGGCGGTGCATCCCGAGAAATGCATCTTCAACTGGTCGACGTCGTCGGGGAGATCGACGTTGTCGCGGAGCCATCGGAGCATCGCCGCCATCCGGGCTTTCGTCTCGACCAGCGCCAGCGAGCAGAACTCCGTCCCCGTACACGCCATGGCGCCGCGGACGAAGGCCTCGGGGTCGGGGTCGTGTTTCGCCACCAGCGGCTCGGCGAGCAGGTCGTCGACGCGGTCGGGGTCGACGTCGACGATGATCGGGTTCTGCCGGCGCGTGAGCCGGATCTCGCCGGAGCCGTACTCGTCGGCGAGGTCGGCGAGGCGGATCGCCTCTTCGGCTGGGAGCCGGCCGACCGCGACGCTCAGTCCCACGTACCGCCTGCCGCCCTGCTGTTCGTGGACGCCCGTGTAGTCCGCTTTTCCGTCCTCGGGGGGGCGACCCGCGTTGTACGTGTACTCTTCACGGATGTCCTCGCCGGCGGTCCGGAGGTCGACGTCGACGTACTCCTCGTCGAGCAGGTCACGGATCCAGTCGGTGCCGTGTTCGTCGACGAAGAAGCGTGAGCGGTTCTTCGAGCGGACCTGGCGGTCGCCGTGGTCGTGGTAGAGCTCGACGAATCCCCGGACGACCTCGAAGGCGTCGTCCGGCTCGACGAAGACGTCGAGGGGGCGGGCGACGCGGGGTTCGCGACCGCCCAAGCCGCCGCCGACGCGAACGTTGAATCCCATGACCTCCTCGCCGTCGATCTCCTTTCTGGCCGGTTCGAGCCCGATGTCGTTGAGCGAGTCCTGCGCGCCCCCCTCCGGCGTGCCGCTGATGCTGATGTTGAACTTCCGCGGCATGTTACAGAGCGCGTCGTCGCCGCGGATCTCCTCTTGGAACCGGTCGAGCAGCGGGAGCGTCTCGATGACTTCGCGCTTGTCCTTTCCGGCGACCGGGCTGCCGGAGATGTTCCGCATCGTGTCGCCGCCTGAGGAGCGAGTGGTGACGCCGACCGATTCGAGCTGCTCCCAGATTTCCGGGACGTCTTCCAGTTTGATCCAGTGAAGCTGGACGGACTGTCGGGTCGTGAAGTCGATCCAGCTGTCGCCGAACTCGGGGTTCTCGACGGGCCCTTGGGCGTAGTCGCGGGCGACTTCTCCGATCGCGCGGAGCTGACCGGGTCGGAGCCGGCCGTTCGCGTTCGTCAGCCGCATCATAAAGTAGCTCTCTTGGCCCGTCCGCTGGTGAAACACGCCCCAGAACTTGAACCGAGAGAACCACATCTCGCGTTCGTCTTCCGGGATCGACTCCCACCCGTCCTCGGCGAACTCGAGGATCTTCTCGCGGACGTCGTCGCCGTACAGCTCCTCTTTCCACGCTTCCTTTTTGTGCGGCATCACCGATCACGCCCCTCGACAGAGCGTAACTGCATCGCGTTTATTGTGGCCGAACGGTTAGTCATCTCGGTTCAAAATTCACATGATAACATAAAATTGTTCGCTCTTAATAAAATCACAAAATACGCAAGGGAACAGCGCAATTGAGAACTCGGCTCTCAAAGCGGTATTCGTTTTGTTTGGTAGGTGACGAAATTATATATCTCACAGAATCGCCGACCAGAACTTGACAATGGGAACCGCTCGATCGGACACCAGTTCGACTCGGAACGAGTGCGACCCAATCGACCTCCAGAGCGTCGACGCCGACATCGTGATCGGCCACGATTGTGGTCTCCGATTGCGGTGGTTCTGAAGCCCGCCCGCGTGTACCGGTACACGCATGTTTGTTTATCAACGGCGAGATACTGACCGAATGTGTACCACAAACCAAATTATGGCCACATCAAAACAATTATAACCGCCACACTGTGTCTATTATACAGAAACTGATCGATGGGACACCACGTGTTCGGACCGATTCTCACGAGCCACTCACGGGTCGGAGCCGCCGGGTCGTCGTTCGTCTCGATATCGAGACGCGTTCGCTCAATACCGGACCGCGCCCGCTCCGTCTCGAAACATACCTGCTCGGCGCCGCGGAGGCGGCGATGACCGAGTGGACGCCGTCGACGTGTATGCGGTGTGCGGTCGGCTGCGGTCACCTCCAGCAGGGGTACGCCACTCACTACGGGCTGGACACGGTGCGGGGCGACGCGAACCACCCGGTCAACCGCGGGCTCGCCTGTCAGCGCGGCATCGACGAGACCGCGGACCCGGACGGGGAGTGGCTGACGCGTCCCCTTATCAGGGAAGGCGGTAAGCTCGTCCCGACCAGCTGGGAGACCGCGATAGGGACGGTCGTCTCGCGGATCGAGGAGGCCCTCGCCGACACGCGGGACGGAGTAGCGGTCTTGGGGAGCGGTCAGCAGACGAACGAGGCGGCGTACGCGCTCGGGAAGCTCGCTCGCGGCGGCTTCGGCACGCGGTACTACGACGCCAACACCACCCTCTGTATGGCGTCGGCCGTCACCGCGTACTATCAGGCGTTCGGCAGCGACGCGCCGCCGCCGACCTACGAGGACGTTCCCGACGCGCAGACTCACGTGATATGGGGCGCGAACCCGGCCGTCGCACACCCGGTGATGTACCGTTGGATCGCCGACAGCGCGACCGGCGACGACGGCGAGCTGATCGTCGTCGACCCGGTCGAGAGCGAGACCGTCGACGACGCGGACCTCCACGTCCAACTCGATCCGGGCACCGACCTCGCGTTCGCCCGGGCCGTGCTCGCACGGATCGTCGCGGACGACGCCGTCGACCGCGAGTTCGTCTCCGAGGCGACGACCGGGTTCGAGGGGACCGTCGCGGCGCTTCCCCCGGTCGCGGAGGCGGCCGAGACCGCCGGCGTCTCGGTCGAGACCGTCGACCGAGTCGCCGACGCCTTCGCGGCGCCGACGCTCGTCTACTGGGGGATGGGCGTCAACCAGAGCGTTCAGGGGACGGCGACGTCCCGGGCGCTCATCGATCTGTGTCTGGCGACCGGAAATCTGCGGCCGGGAAGCGGCCCGTTCTCGCTGACCGGACAGGCGAACTCGATGGGGACGCGAGTCTGCTCCTCGAAGGGGACGTGGCCCGGCCAGCGCGAGTTCACGGACCCCGATCACCGCCGGACGATCGCCGACGCGTGGGACGCCCCGGTGAGCCGGCTTCCCGACGACCCCGGACCCGGACCGGTCGGGATCGTCGACGCGGTCGCCGACGGGCCGCCCGAGGTGTGTTGGACGGTGGCGACGAACCCCGTGGCGGGGATGCCCGACGGCGACCGCGTTCGGGAGTCGTTAGACGAGAGCTTCCTCGTCGTGCAGGACGCGTTCAGGACCGAGACCGCCGAGCTGGCGGACGTGGTGTTACCGGCGGCGACGTGGGGCGAATCCGAGGGGACCGCCACGAACATGGAACGGCGGATCTCGCGGGTCCGCGCCGCGACCGAGACCTCGCCGAAGATCAAACAGGACCTCGATATCATCGTCGCGATCGGTGCCGCGATCGACGAGGAGCTGTTCCCCGAGCCGACGGTCTCGCCGCGGGTGATGTTCGACGAGCTACGCGAACTGACCGCGGGGACCGCCGCCGACCTCTCCGGGATCTCCTACGACCGATTGGACGCGGAACTCGCCGTCCGCTGGCCCGCGCCGGCGCCGGACGAGGAGGGAGGCTACCGGTACGCCGGCGACGACGGGTGGGCGTTCCCCACGCCGTCGGGGCGAGCACGGTTCTCCACGGGGACGCACGGCGGGCTCGCCGAACCGACCGACGAGGACTACCCGCTGACGCTGACGACCGGCCGACGAGGGGACGCGTACAACACCGGGGTCCGAAGCCGCGGCGACGAGACCCGTGATCCCCCCGTTGCCCGGATCCACCCCGAGACGACACAGGGGTACACCGACGCGTTCGACCGCGGGAAGACGGTCGTCTCGTCGCGTCGCGGATCGACGACGGTCGCCGTCAACCCGGACGACGGCGTCCCGAAGGGGGTGGTGTGGCTGCCGATCCACCACCCGGCGGTGAACGCGCTCACGCTTCCGGACGTCGATCCCGAATCCGCCGAGCCGAACCTCAAGCAGTGCGCGGTCGGGCTCCGGGCGCCTCGGCCGTCGAATCCGCTCGTTCACGGCGGCGAACACACCGGGGATGCGGAATCGACCGCGACGGACGACTGAGGCGGAGTCGACTCCGGCGAGAGGCCCCGTCGCCCGTCGATCGGGATCGACGGGTAACCGGGATCCATCCGAACGGACGATCATATATTACACGGTTGTTAATTTGAAACAAGTGTTTTGAGTGAAGAGATAGAACAAGAGGCCAGACAGGTCCGAGAATGCCATACATTCGTATAGAGAACGGAATTCGATCGGGAGCCGTCGGTACCGGGAGGGCCGATGACTGATCGGAAGCCGACGACGTGTATGCGGTGTGCGGTCGGGTG
>CAZNOA010000021.1:0-15905 GCA_964574565.1 uncultured Halobellus sp.
GCGCGTACCCGATGTGGGTGTCGCCGGTGTGTATCACCCGTGTCATCTACGCCGAGTGTTGGCCGGTATCGGGTTTAGGGGTTCCGGGGCCGGAGCGAAAGTGGTCGGCGTCCGGGGAGGCAGCGACGGGTCACGCGCCGGCCGCCTCGCGGAACTCGCGATAGGCGGCGAGCGCGTCGCGACCCCTGTCGGCCGCCGCTTCGTCGCCGTCGCGATCGGCGGCCGCGACCGCCTCCTCGAGCCGATCGAGGCCGACGGACTCGACGAACCCGGCCGCGCGTCGCAGATCGGTTCGCGCGGCGTCGGCCTCGTCGATGACGGCGACGTACGGGCGCGTCGCGGTGTCGGTACGCGTTGCCAGCGCGGTCAGCGCGCGTTTGACGGCGAGTGTCGAGACCACGGGGGCTCTGGGTCGCTATCGGATATAAGCAGCCGGTGCCGAGACGACCGTGAACGCCTCCGAGGACTCGGACGGCCAGCGTACTTCAGACGTTCAGCGTGTACAGTCGCTTGCGTGCGTCCGAAAACGAGAACCGGGAGTCGACGACGTTCTCGTCTTCGAGCCGCGAGAGGGCGTACCTGACGGTTCGCGGCGGGAGCAGCGTCTCCTCGGCCAGTTCGCTCTGCGTCAGCGTGTCGTTGTAGTCGAGCACCTTCGCGACGAGCTTCGCACTCGGTGGCAGGTCTCTGACGGCGCTCCAACGGTCCGTGACGTCTTCCTCGGCGGTGACGGCGTCGGTCGTACTCATACGTGATTCCTCATAGCTCATGCTGTTTAATAATATTTACTATCCACTCTTATTATCCTGACGAATACACCGCGGATCCCTCGCCCTCATACCTCCCTCACCCGAAGCCTCTTATCCGCGAGTCGCTTTATTACGGACAATGACCGATACCGTCGACGACGTCGAGATGCCCTACGACGAGGGCTCCGCGTCGAGACAGGAGAAAATCGAGTCCCTCCAGGAGGAACTCGACGTGTTGGAGTCGCAAAACGAGGAGATGCGCGATAAGCTCCTCGACGCCAACGCCGAGAACAACAAGTACCAGCAGAAGCTCGAGCGGCTCACCCACGAGAACAAGAAGCTGAAACAGTCCCCGCTGTTCGTGGCGACGGTACAGGAGATCACGCCCGACGGCGCGATCATCAAACAGCACGGGAACAACCAGGAGGCGCTCACCGAGATCACGGCCGAGATGCGCGAGACGCTTGCGCCGGACGACCGCGTCGCCGTGAACAACTCGCTGTCGGTCGTCAAGACGCTCGAAAAGGAGACCGACGTCCGCGCCCGCGTGATGCAGGTCGAGCACTCGCCCGACGTCACCTACGCCGACATCGGGGGGCTCGAAGACCAGATGCAGGAGGTCCGCGAGACCGTCGAGATGCCGCTGGAACACCCCGACATGTTCGAGGACGTCGGCATTCAGCCCCCGAGCGGCGTGCTGCTGTACGGCCCGCCGGGGACGGGGAAGACGATGCTCGCGAAGGCCGTCGCCAACGAGACGGACGCGACGTTCATCAAGATGGCCGGCTCCGAACTCGTCCACAAGTTCATCGGCGAGGGGGCGAAGCTCGTCCGCGACCTCTTCGAGGTCGCCCGCGAGAACCAGCCCGCCGTCCTCTTCATCGACGAAATCGACGCGATCGCCTCGAAGCGGACGGACTCGAAGACCTCCGGCGACGCCGAGGTCCAGCGGACGATGATGCAGCTGCTCTCGGAGATGGACGGCTTCGACGAGCGGGGCGAGGTCCGGATCATCGCCGCGACGAACCGCTTCGACATGCTCGACCCCGCGATCCTCCGTCCGGGCCGCTTCGACCGTCTCATCGAAGTGCCCAAGCCGAACACCGAGGGTCGCGAGATCATCTTCCAGATCCACACCCGGAAGATGAACCTCGCGAGCGACATCGACTTCGACGACCTCGCCGAGATGACGCCGGACGCGTCCGGCGCCGACATCAAGGCCATCTGCACGGAGGCCGGGATGTTCGCCATCCGCGACGACCGCACGGAGGTCACGCTGAACGACTTCCTCGAGGCCCACGAGAAGCTCCAGCAGGACGAAGACGGCGGAGCCGACGACTCGCTGGCGTTCGCCTGACCCGGCCTCTCGTCTTCTTCTCGGCCAGTCGCCGCTGCGCCCCGACTACAGCATCCGCACGACAGCGTATGGAAGCAGAAAGAAGACCACGAGTATCAGTCCGGTCGCGACGGCGTATCCGACGCCGACCCCCGCGAGGGCGCGCCACCCGTTCCCCGTCGGTAGATCGAGATCCATGATCGTCGCTCCCGCGCACGCTACTTAAATCAGGCGGCCGGATTACAGGCGGCCGGATTAGCCTCCGTCAGACGTCGCCGGCCATCGCGCGGAACAGCCTGTCCGCGAGCTCGTCGCGGTCCGGCGTTTCACGCCGGCTGTTCTCGGCCGGATCGATCGTCGGGTTGATCGTCCCGCCGCCCATTCTGGAGTGGCCGCCGCCGTTGCCGTTGTCGACGCTCGATAACACAGAGTCGATCGCGTTACCCATGTGGACGCGGTCGTCTCGCGAGCGACCTGAGAGGTGGATCGTCCCGTCCCGCTCGCCGATGACGACGACGGCGCTGACTCCTTCAAGCTGGATCAGCTCGTCTGCCGCCTGCGGGATCGCGTCCACGTTGTTCAGCCCGCCGACGTCGGCGACCGCGAACGAGCCTTCGACTCGCCGTCCCGCGATCGCTCGTGCCTTCACCTCCAGCACCTCCGCGTCGACGGCGGGGTTGGCGATCCGGTCGAGCCGGTCCTGATCGACGCCGGGATAGACGTACGCGGCGGCGGCGAAGTCGGGTTCGCTCGCCCCGACGGTGAGGTGTTTGGTGTCGGCGAGGATCCCGTACATGAGCCCGGTCGCCGTGTGGGTCGGCAGGGTGAGTTCGCTGCCGGTCTCGCTTGCGTGCTTGTCCGGCGGCACCGGCACCGCGTCGTTCTCCTCGAAGTACTCCGCCACGACCGAGGCGGTGGCGCCGTAGTCGGTTCGTACGTCGGTGAACTCCTTTCCGGCGCCGTCTCCCGGGTGGTGATCGACGACCGCTATCGGGAGCACGCCGTCCGCGCCGGCGAACCCTCGGGGCTCGTTGTGGTCAACGAGCACGACGCATTCGGCGGCGAGGTCGGTGACGTGATCGATCGGGTCGAGTTCTAGGTCGAGCACCGTCCGGAAGGCGCGGTTCTCCTGGTGGCGGATCTGTCCCGGGTACTGAACGGTCGCGTCGACGTCCACCTGTTCGGCGAGCGATGCGACCCCCAGCGCGGCCGACATTGCGTCCGGGTCCGGATTCGGGTGCATCAGCACCGCGATCTCGTCCTGCTCGGCCAGCAGCCGCCGAAACCGAACCCCTGGCCCCCGCCGGGCGCGGAGCAACAGGTAGCCGCCGGCGAGGGCGATAAAGACCGCGAACACGACGGCGGCCGCCAGTTCCGGACTCTCTCGCGTGAGCGCCCCCGCCCGCGAGAGCCGCTCGTCCGGGGCGGTCAGGAACCACATACGTGTCGGCTGACTCGTTCCCGGTACATGAAGGTTCGTCACTTTTCTGACCCGATGAAAACGACGGATCCCTTTCCTGCGAGATCGGGGGACGCCTACTCGTTCGTCGCGCGGAACGCTCGCACCGCGTCGCGATACCCCTCACGGAACGTGGGGTAGCTGAACTCGTAGCCGAGCGCGCGGAGCCGGTCGTTCGCGCAGCGCTTGCTGGTTCGGATTCGGCGCTCGGCGGCCGCAGAGAGGTCACCGTCCGCGATCCGCTCCGCCTTCGACCGTTTCTCCGGACGAGCCACGCCGCACTCGTCGGCGAGCCAGTCCGCGAACGCGTGCTTGTCGACCGGCTCGTCGTCAACGACGAGGACGGGTTCGCCGCGCGCAGCGTCGGCTTCGAGGAGGTACCGGACCGCGCCGGCGGCGTCGTCGCGGTGTACCATGTTGAGGTATCCAGCCGTGATGGGGCCCTTCAGATATCGTTCGAGCCGGTAGCGGTCGGGGCCGTACAACCCCGCGAACCGCGCCACGGTCCCGTCGATCCCCGACTCCGCCGCCGTCTCCACCGCGACCCGCTCCGCTTCGGCGAGGACGCGCGTCTTCTCGGTCGTGGGATCGATCGCGGTCTCCTCGTCGACCCATCCGCCGTCGTGGTCGCCGTAGACACCGGTCGACGACGTGTACACGAGCCTGTCCGGAACCGCCTCCCGCGAGCCGTACTCCTCGATGACGTTGGCGAGTCCGTCTACGTAGACGTCGCGCGCGGCTTCGGCCCCCCGTCCGCCCGAACTGGCCGCGAAGACCACGGCGTCGGCGTCCGGAAGCGCCGCGAGCGATTCCGCGTCGGTCGCGTCCGCTCTGACCGCGTCGACGCGATCGTCGACCGATTCGACCGCTTCGAGCCCGGCGTCAGACCGCCGCACGCCGGTCACGTCGTGGTCACGCCCGGCGAGCTGTCCGGCCAGCTCGAGTCCGACGTAGCCGCAGCCGACGATGACGACGTTCATCGCTTGCGTCGCTCGATGACCGCCATGATCTCAGCGAGCTGCCCGAGCGTCATGGCGGTGCGGCCCTCGAGCGCCTGCTGGACCTCCTGTCCGGTGAGATCCGCGTCGATCCTCGCCGCGAGCGTGTCGACGTCGAGCACCGCCGTCGCCATCCCGATCAGGAGGTGATCGCGGAGTTCAGCCACCATCGCGTCGGGATCGCGGTCACCCGCGGCCGCGAGGACCGCCGCACCGTCGGCGAGGGTCAGCTCCGCCACGTCGCCGTCGGTGACCGCGTCGGCGGCGCGCTCGGTCAGTCCCGCCTCGTCGATGACGGCCTCTCGCCCCGCCTCGTTCGCCGCTTCGCGGATCAGGGTTTCGAACGCCGCGAGCAGCGACGCCGCGGTGATCGCGTCGTCCGCCTCACTATCGCCGCCACCCTGCCCGGCGTCGATCGCTCCCAGCGTCCCGTCTTCGACAACCTCGTGAAACATGGTCGTTCTCTGTCGGCGCTTCCCTAAACGGCTACGGTCACCCCACTGCGTTCGGAGCGGATACACGAGACCCGCGGATCGACAGCTGCTACGAGCCCGCATACTCTTCCTGCGTCGCCGCCGATCCGTTCGTCCCGCCGGGACACGGCCAGCCGCCGGACCGCTCGTCGCGTGTTCCGTCGACGTCGCCGACGCCCGGCGGGCCGGCGGGAACCGCGATCACCACGACCGTCTCGGTGTCGAACCGCACCGGTTCCGTCTCCCCGATCCGAACCGTCTCGCCGTCGACATCGACGGTCACCGCACCCGCTTCGCGAACGTATTCGAACGGTTCGTTCGGCGTCCCGACGTCCGCACGCAAGGCGAACCGCGGGTACTCTCCACGGACCTGCACGCGCCACGCGTTCACCGTCGTCACCCAGTAGCCGGGGACCGGCGCGATCGGCATGCCGGCGCCGACCGTCCGAACCGGTTTCGGCGCCCAGCGCTCGGCGGCTCGCTCGCCGACCTCTGCGGCACCGTCCTCCACGGCGCCCTCCATTCGATCCCTGAGTACCATCCGCGCGCCGCTCGTCGGCGCGTCGACGAACCGCGTCGGGACGCGGACGGCGTCTCTGCCGGCCGCGCTCCGAGCCGTGACGCGGAGCTGTGCGGCGAGTGACGCCTCCGCGGCCGTCGACAGCGATCCGGCGGTCGCCGCCTCCGACGCGACTCGGTTCGGATACGATCCGTCGCCGACCGCGACCGCCCGGTCTCCGGTTGACCCGTACGCCGCGGCCGCCGCGTCGAGCGCCCGCTCTCGGTCGTCACGGCTCAGATCCGTCCGGTCAGCGAGCGTCGCTTCGAGTTCCCGGTCGACGGCTCCAAGCGACTGCTCGACCCGCCCCGCGAGCGCGTTCCTGTCCGCTCGCAGGTCGGGATCGCCTTCCGCCGTGAGCGCCCCGTCGGCCAGCAGGAGCGCCCGCCCGGCGGTGCCGATCCGGACCGTGTCCTCCGTGCCGAGAATCCGGTCGACGACCCCACTCGACACCTCGCCGTACGGCACGGTGGCGTAGTTCACGTTCCGAGCGGCCAACGGTCGGGTCGTCGTTCCGTTCACCCCCTCGACGGTCGCCCCGTCGACCGCGGTCCGCGGGAGGTACCCCGGCGACCCCTCGGGTGCGAACGTCACCGCTCCGCCCGGACCATCGTCGCCGAGGGTGTGCGTCCCGGGATCGCGAGCCGCCTCGCGGCTGGCAACGGCGTCGCCGACCGATGGGCCGCCGAAGGCGTCATTCACCCGATCGAGAAACTCGTCGGTCGCAGTGCCTCGGTCGGCGGCGGCCGTCTCCAACTCGTCGATGACGGCGTCCAGATACGCGACGCGCGCGGCGACTCGCGCCCGGTCCGTCGCACCGTCGTACGTCCGCGGCGCGTCGACCAGTTCGCCTCGTCGATCGCGGAGCGCGTCGGCGAGATCGGCGTACGGCTCCGCCTCGCCGACCGCCGCGTTCTCCATCGACTGCGTCGTTTCGACCCCGCGAACGTCCTCAGCGAGGGCGGCCACGTCGGCCGCGATCCGATCGTGCTCGGTGTCGGACCGAGAGCCGTACACGGTCACCGACCGCCGAACGTCGCCGCCTCGTACCGCGTCCCGAGCGATCCGATCGACGCCGGCCCGCGTGTCGACGGCGAGGTCCGACCGAGCGGCTTCCGGCGTCTCTCGGAGATCCGCCGCGTCTCCCGCACCGCCCGCACCGAACGTTGCCGTCGGCCGGTCCGGCGCGTCATCGGTCGGCGCGTGTCGCCCCGAAACCGACGCTCGGACGCGATAGCGGTCGGTCACCGCGTCCCGCGTCGTCGCCCGGTGAACGGTGGCGTTGACGACGGTTCCGTTCGGACCCCGTTCGACGACCTCCCGCTTCCATTCCGCCGTCGCGACGCGCCGGACCGACACCTCCCGCTCCGCGGCGCCGAAGGAGACGCGTTCTCCCGGTGTGACGGTCCCCGACGGCGTCCGCTGTGGACGGTCGGTGCCCGATACCGACGAGATACGCTCCGCGTGCGAGAGCTCCACCCGCTCCCACTCAGCTCCGGGCGCGGATTCGGGCGCTTCCGGGGTCGGTCGCCCGCCGTCGCGGATCTGCGTCGTCGACGTTTCGACGGACGATTCGACACGATACGCGCCCTCGGTGATCGCGTCGAGGTCGTCGTGAACACGGACCGCGCCGACGTCCGCGGCGTGACCGATCGGAACCGTCGTCTCCTCCTCGGTGCGGTCGGTCCCCGGTTCGAACGCGCGGCGCTCCCCGTCCCCCTCCTCACCGACGGGCCCACCGCTCCGCTCGTCCGTCTCCGCCGTCACGCCCTCCGTCGGCGCCGGGGCGTCGAGCACCGCCTCGGTCCACGACCCCTCGTCGACGCCGGCCGGTTCGAGGAGGTCGGTCACGCCGGTCCGAGCCGCCGCGCGTGCGACGCCACCGCGAGCGTCCGGATCGCTCGCGCCGAACACGTCACGTTGCGTGCGGACGATCCCGGCGTTCGTCGACAGCTCGACGTGTCGGTTCCCGAGGACGTTCTCCACCGGCGCGCCCGCGTACTGCGCGTATCCGCGCGCCCACGTCATCGGATAGAGGCTCGCCGTGATCTGCCGGCCCAGTCCCGCTCCCTCGACGGGTCCGCGGTTGAGCCGGGTCTCGAACCGCTCCGTCCGCTCGTGGGCCGCGAGCGTCGGGACCGCGACCACGACGGTCCGAGCTTCCGTCTGCTGGACCACGGTGCGGCCGTCTCGCGTCGCTGTCGTCTCTACCTCTTCGAACGTCACCCGAGTCGCCGTTCCGTTCGCCGCCGATTCGACTCGGACGCGGTCCCGGGCCTCCCGGAGATCGCCCGGTTCGTCGACCGGCGGAAGCGACACGGTCGCGGTCGTGTCGCCGACCGCCGTTTCGATCCCCGTCAACGCGTCCGAGCCGGCGATCGCGAGGCGGATCCGGAACGCGTCTGCGAACGCCGACTCCTCTCTCACCGCGCTCGCCGCGGGACCTGTGCCGCTCGGCGCCCGCGTCACAGGGTTCCTCGCCGCGTCGTGTGCCGCCTCACGGGCCGCGGCCCTGAGCGCGGCGGTCGCGTCGGCGTCGACGCGGTCGACGGCCCGCTCTGCGCTCCGGTCCTCGCTTACCAACCCCTGATCCGCGAGCCCGGCGGCGTACGCGGAACTCGTCACGAGCAGGAGCACCCCGATCAGCGCGAAGGGGATCCGCGCCCGCTCGTCGCCGCCGAACGCCGGAAGGCGAAGCCGTAGTCCGATCGGCGCCCGATCCCTGTCACTCGGTCGTGACCGCACGCTCACCACCTCCGAATGACGATTCGAACGCCTTCGGCGCTCGCCGTGTCACTCGGTGTCGGGTGTCTGAGGACCGCCGTCGTCGTGTCGGCGGTTCGCGGGGGAGACGCCCCGATAGCGACCTCGCTTTGACCCGTTTTCGCGCGTTCCGCCCGCGTTTCGTCGGTCCCGGACCGCGTGTCGCCGGATTCCGTTCCCCCGCGTTCACGGGCCGCCTCGACCGCCATCTCGTCACGGAGTTCGACGCCCCGAGGGATCCCCGTCGCCGTCGTGGCCGACGACGGCGTCGCGGTCTCGTTCGCGGACCACCACGGCACCCCACCCGACGGCTTCTCATCGAACGGACCGACGATCGGTGCGTCGGCCGCGTTTCCGTCGGTCTCCGTCGCCGGCTCCAGCGGGCGCACGTCGAGCCGAGTCCGCGGTCCGAGTCCATCGGCGACCGCAGACTGCGCGTTCGATCGAAACGCCGTGTGGCCCCCGGCGTCTGCGACGCTCTCCGCGTCGCCGTCGACGAGCATCGCCAGCAACTCGGCTCGGGTCGCGTGAACAGTTCTCGTCCCGCCCGGCGCGTCGGGCGCTTCGTACGTCACCGCCACCGTCTCCGTCGTGAGGCGGTCGGCCACGTCCGCGGCCGTCACTCCGTCGGTGCCGACGTCGCCGCCGGCCCCGGCGAGCGCGACGACGCTCGCGGAGACGCAGAGGAGCAACACCGTCACGTCGAGAACGGTGCTCGTCATCTCCGCACCACCGTTCGAAGCGTCCCGCGGACGTTCAGGCCCGCCCCGACGCGAACTGTCACCGACCGCTCGGCGACCGACGTCGATTCAGGGCGGGCATCGCGGTCAGACGCGTCCGCTGCCGTCCCGTCACGCTCTCCGTCGTCCAGTTTTGGAGCGTCGGCGTCGGAACGGACTCGCCACGTCTCGCCGTCCGCCTCCAGCTCGACGAGCGTGGCGAACCGGAACCCCTCGAGGTCGTCCAGCCGATCCGGTTCGACGACCCCGCCGACGGTCACCGTCGACTCGATCCGATCGAGCGTCGCTTCTGCGGTCGGCGGGTTTCGATCGGGCGACGCGTCGTCGAGCGCGGCAACGTAGAGCCCGAGCGCCGCTCCGACGACCGCCACCGCCACCAGCGCGGCGATCGGTTCGACGGCGGCGCGGTCACCGGTGCGGAACCTCGCCTCACCCGACGAGCGTGACACGGACGCCTCCGTAGTGGACCCGCCGCACGGTGACTCGATCCGGTGCCGCGCGCCATTCGTGGTCGCTCGCTCGGGCCTGTGAGGCGGCCGCTGCGAACGCGTCGGGACCGTCGAACGCGGCGTCCGGCGGCACGCCGTTCAACACGCGACGAAGCCGATCGTCGGTGGCCGGCCGGCTGCCACCCGGCGAGACCGGTGTAACTCGAGGGGCGTGGATCGCCGCCTGCGCCGTTTTTCCACCCCCCTCAAGCGCGATCGAGCGGGGAGTGAGGCGGATCCGATCCGCGGCGAGGCCGTGTTCAGCGGTCGCCGGACGGTCACCGTCGGCGACCGAGTCGATCGAGTGAGCGACGCCGCTCGCGTCGGGCGGCGGCGATGCCGGAAGCGCGGCGGCGACGCCGGCCGTCGCGACGCTCACCAGCGCGAGACCGAGCCACGCGTACGTGGCGTCGAGATTGGTTTCGAACACGGGACGGCTGGCCGCGGCTTCGTATTTAAATCGTCGCGTCCGGAGGTCGGTTCACAAGAGCATCTCGGCTCCGACGAACGCCACGAGGTACGTCGCGGTCGCGGTCGGCAGCGCGATACCGATTCGATAGGCGACGAGCGTCCGGTCGAATCCGCGCTCCAGACCGGTCGCTAACGCGGTGAGCAGCGTCGCGAGGACCAGCACGTACGCGCCGACGATCCGGCCGAGAACGGGCACGGAGAGCGCCCCGGAGCCCTCCGTTCTACCGCCGTCAATGGCACCCGCTCCGTCATCGGCGACACCGCCGTCCGCCGCCCCACCGCCTCCGACCCCGAACGCGTCGATGCCGGCGGCCGCTTCGGCGCCTGCTCCGCCGGGACCGACGGTGTCGATTCCGGTCGCCAGTGCGACCGTCGCCCCGCCGACGAGGGGAGCGAAGACGGCGGCCGTGTTGGTCAGCGTCCCCGTCACGGTCGCGAGCTGTCGACGGGCGTCGGCTTCCAGTTCGCGGAGCTCTTCGAGCTGGTCCGCGAGCTCGAGCAGGACGTCGCCGGCCGGCCGGCCTTCCCGAGCGGCGACCGCGAGCAGCGCTATCGCGCCTCGAACACGCGGCGAGGGGACCGGTTCGGCCGGTCCGCCGCGACCGAGGAACGCCTCTCGAACCCCGACGCGGAGGACCTCGCTGCGGCGCCCGGCGCGTTCGAACACCTCGCCGGTCGCGTCGTCGAGGCGGTCGCCGGCGTTCGCGATCGCCGTCTCGACGGCGACCCCCTCCGCGACGTCGCCGCCGATCACGGTCATCGCGTCGGGCAGTCCCCGCTCGACCGAGCGTACCCTCTCGAGGACCGCTCGGCGGGGACGAACGACCACGAGCAGCGCCGTCCCGGCTCCGACCCCGACCCCGGCGACCGGTCTGGCCCAGTCCGCGACGAGCCACGCGGCGATCGCCGCGGCGCCGATGCCGGCTCCGATTCCGAGCGCGACGGCGTGAGGCCTCCTGTTCGAAACGTCCGGGTGGCTCCCGTCGATCGGCGGCGGCGCGAACGCCACGGGTCGACGCGAGAGCAGCCACGCGGACGCGGCGACGAGCCCGCTCGGCAGCACGACGAGGTAAATTCCGGCGACGATCCCCGAACCGATCGGGACGCCGGACGCGGCCGCCGCGGGCAGCAGGGCGATCAGCGCGAGCGGAAGCAACACCCCGAACGCGTACAGCGCCGAGACGGGACCGCGAACCGCGCCGACGAACGCGGCGAGGCGATCCGTCGTTCCGGCGATCGTCGTATCGAGGGCGCGATCCAGACACCGCCCGCGGCGCTCTGCCGGCGCCGACGCCGCCGTTCTGACCAGCGCCGCCGCGCGATCGATCGCCGGGAACCACGGCTGCCACTCCCGCGCGAACGAGCGGAGCCCGCTCGTCGGCCCGTCGGCACTTCCCCGCTCGTGACGACCCAGCGCCTCGGCCAGCGGCCCGTCACCCGTCCGGGCGGCGAACTGGACGGCTCGTTCGATCGACGGGTCGAGCCGCATCCGCAACACGAGTCTGCCGACCAGCCCCGGCGCGGCCCCGAGCGCTCGCGTCCGTCGGAGAGACGCGAGCCATACGGGCCCTCGATGGACGGCGTGCGTGGCTGCCAGCCCGCAGACGAGTCCGGTCAGCAGACCGACGAGCGGCCCGGCGACGAAGACGACGCAGATCGCGGCGACGACTCCCGTGCCGATCCCTCCGCGGTAGCCGGTCTCGATCACGCGATCGGCGGACGACTCCCACCGGAGGAACGCGATCGATCGTCGGAGTTCGGACGACGCTCGGCCGTCCCCGCCCGATCCGTGCCGTTCCGGTCCCGAACCGGTGTCCCCATCCGGATCGTTCATCGGTCGCTCTCGCCTGCTTCGCGGGCGACGTAGCGTTCGGGGTCCGTCCGACCGTCGGCCGCCGCCGTCCGAATTCCCGCTGCGCGTTCGCTGACCGCCGCTCTGACCGCCGCGTACGACTCGTCGTGGGCGGCGAGACCGTCGACGAGGCGGCTCTCGCCGCGGTCGATGCGACCGGTCGGGATCAGCCCGTCATCCGTCCGCTCGAACAGCGCCGCGAACGACACCTCCTCGCCGTGGTCGACGACCTCCGCGATCACGTCCACGCGGTGGTCGTCCACGACGACGACGACGTCGGTCGACGCGAACGACGAGGGAGAGACGCCGAGATCCGTGACGACCCGTTCGCGCACCGCGGCGGGGTCCTCGCCGTGAATCGTTCCGAGGACGGTTTCACCGGTCGCGCCGACGCGCATCGCCTCGTACAGCGCTTGCGCCTCCTCACCGCGGACCTCTCCGACGACGATGGCGCCCCCGCCGAGCCGAAGTGCGGTCCGAACCGCCGCGCTCGGTGAGAGCTCCGCGCCGTCGCCGACTCGGAGCCGCTGCGTGTCGCGTCCGGCGTCGGCGATCGCCGCCGCCGGGAGCTCCGGCGTGTCCTCGATCAGTATCGATCGCGTCTCTGCCGGGAGCTCCCACAGCAGCGACCCGAGCGCGGTCGTTTTCCCGGCTCCTCGACCCCCCGCGACGAGGCCGGTCACGCCCCGCTCGACGGCGACGGACAGGAGTCCCGCGGCGGCCGGCGTGAGCGTCTCCACGCCGACGAGTCTCGCGAGCGTCCACGCGTCCGGATCCCCGCGACGGAACGCGAACGAGAGCCCGTCGCTGGCGGGGTCCGTCGTCGCCGCGACGCGGATCCGGCCCGCCTCCGCGTCGAGGGTCGCGTCGAGCGTCGGGCTCGCCCGCGAGAACCCGCGGCCGCTCGTCCGGCGAAGCCGCGACGCGAGCGTCGCGGCGCCCTCGGGCGGCAGCCTGACGTTCGTCCGACAGCGCTCTCCGTCGACGACCACGCGGAGGGGGTTCTCGGAGACGGGCGCCGACAGCGTCGCGTCGCTGACGCGTTCGTCGGCGAACACGTGTTCGAGCGCGCCGTAGCCGCGGGTGTGTCGCCGGAGTACGTCGGTGAGCGCGGAGACGGGGTCGCCGCTCGCCGCGACCTCCCGCACCGCTCGTCCCGGCGCCCGATCGCCGCCGGACGGATCGCCAAGCAGTCGCTCTTTCGCCGCGTGGAGCCGCTCGATCGCGCCGTCGTCGAGCCGGGCCGACGGCGGCGTGAGGTGGTACGTTCGGAGTGGTCCATCCCCCTCGTACAGCCGCACCGCTGCACCGGTGTCGACCTCCCACCGGTCGACGAGCGTCGCGCTCGGCGGCGGTTCCGCGGCGACGCGCGTGGCGGCGACCGTCGGGCCGGAGTGCGCTCGTATCGCGTCGGTGACGTCGTCGGCCTCGGCGGCGACCGCTTCCAGCCCGGTCTCTGCGGCGATCCGACGCGGCGGTCCGGCCCGGCCGGCCGCTTCGTGCGCCGCCGCCACCGGGTCCCGCGTCACGCGGTCCGCGAGCCGCGTCTCGTGAAACTCGATCCGTTCGCGGAATCGTCCGGCGGCGACCAGACACGCCGCGGCCCGCCCGGTGTACGCCCGTTCCCGGCCGCGGTGGCGCGTCCGGATCACGTCGGCATCACGCGCCGTGAGTTCTCTCACGACCGTCTCCAGACAGGCCGGGCTCGCAGCGAGGTCGCCCCGACCCGGGCAGTCTTCGGCGTCGACCGCGAGGACGACGCGGTCGTCGACGCCGGTGCCGACCGGCTCTCTGAACGACGGCTCGCATCGGCAGTCGCACTCGCCGTCGCCGACCCACGGAAGCGACCGCAGCGAGACGTCGCCGTCGCCGGCCGACGCGAGCGAGGAGAGGTCCAGGTTCACGGCGGTCGTGGCCGCGGTATCGTATATAAGGGATCGGACGGGCTTGCGACCTCGATAGCGGCGCGCCCTCGATCGATCCGCGGTGTTCACCCGCTCCGCGCGATCTCGACCGTGGGGCTGTCGGCGTCGACGAAGCGGAGTTCGATCCGGCTTTCGCCGCCCGTTCTGAGGGGAACCTCCTCGCCTACCACCTCGACGTTCGCGGCGAGCGTGGCCGGAACCACCGAAACGAATCGATCGTCCCCGTCGCCGAGGCGATACCGGAGCGCGACGCCGTGACCCTCCCCCGCGCTCGACGACTCGTCGCCGTCGACGAGCGCGAGCCGCTCGATCGGTGCCGCGGTCACCCCGGTGGGCGCGCGAACGGTCGTCGTCGTCCGCGCGGCGAGCGCGCGATCCGCGACGGCGACGGAGCCGGAGACGACCCCGCTTACGGCCCGCTCGACGCGTTCGGCCTCGCCGTCGAGCCGCTCGGCGGTCGTGTCGGTGCGGGCGGTCTCCAACGCCGGGAGCGACGCCGCGAGCAGCGCGACTGCCACGAGTACCGTCAGCACGACTCGGATCACGGGTTCACCGCGACCGGACGGTCGGACTCACAGCGATTCACGGAGCCGGTCCAGCGCCCCGTCTCGCCACGATCGCTCGTCGCTCTCCTTACCGCCGGGATCGGTCGATCCGCCGAACTCCCCGTCGATCGCGTCTTCGTCGGGAACGGCGGCGTCGATTGCGTCCTCGCTCGGGACGCCCGCGGCGGCCGCGGACGGGCGGTCGTCTCCTCCCGCGTCACCGCGCCGGGTGTCGCCACCGTCGGTCGCCCGGGCGAGCGCGAGGTCGGCGCGTCGTTCGACCTCGCGGTTGACGGCTCGGATCGACCCCGCGTAGCCGCGCAGCGCCTGCGTCGCCGCCTCCAACTCCTCGACGCGCGCTTCGAGGTCGTCGAGGCGCGATTCGAGCTCCGCGCGCTCGGCGGCGGCCGCCGCGTCGTCCCCGAGGTCGGCGACCGCGGCATCCGACCCCGTGAGCGCGCGTTCGACCGCCCGGAGCCGTTCGTCGAAGCGCTCGCTCTCCGTCGCCGTTCCTCCCGGGCGCGGGCCGTCGGACCGGCTCGTACCGCTCGCCTCCCGGTCGTCGCGGCTCGTCGTGGCCGTCTCGCCCGCCGTCGCCGGGCGATCGGGTTCATGGCGTTCGTTCGGCACGCGACCGATTAGCCGCGGTTCAGTACTTAAATATCGGGGCGCACGCGGGCCGGGCGGATCCGACGGCCCGGGGATGCGAGGGCGGTCCGCCTTGACGGTGGGCCGAACGATCCGGGACGCTCAGGGCTGCGCTCAACGGCGCGCTGTGACCGATCAGCCGCATGCAGGCAGCGGCACGGCGCTCACCCCGCCGGCGGGGCAGGTTCCGCACCTTTTTGGTCCCTGCCGGAGGATTTCACTCCGATGAGTAACCCGTGGGACGACTGGGACCACGTTTTGAAGGTCGATCCCGACAAGGAGCTGCTCGGGGACGACACCTTCGAGGACGTGTGCCGGACCGGAACCGACGCGATCGAGATCGGCGGGACCCTCGATATCACCGCGGAGAAGATGACCCGCGTCGTCGACGCCGCCGCCGAGTACGACGTGCCGCTGTACCAGGAGCCGTCGAACCCCGGCGTCGTCATCGACTCGCCGGCACTCGACGGCTACCTGATCCCCACCGTCTTCAACGCCGGCGGCCCGTTCTGGATCACCGGCGCGCACAAGGAGTGGGTCCGCATCGACGACCTCGACTGGGACCGGACGCACACCGAGGCGTACATCGTGTTGAACCCCGATGCCGCGGTCGCGGAGCTGACGGACGCGAACTGCGACCTCGCCGCGGACGACGTCGAGGCGTACGCGAAGGTCGCCGAGCGCATGTTCGGCCAGGAGATCGTCTACGTCGAGTATTCGGGCATGTTCGGCGATACGGAGAAGGTCGCGGCCGCACACGACGCGCTCGACGACGCGACCCTCTTTTATGGGGGTGGCATTCACGATTACGAGTCGGCCAACGAGATGGCCGCCCACAGCGACGTGATCGTCGTCGGCGACCTCCTCCACGACGAGGGGGTCGACGCGGTCCGCGAGAC
>CAZNOA010000022.1:0-15841 GCA_964574565.1 uncultured Halobellus sp.
GCAGCCCGTGGGGCATCATCGTCCCGTCGACGACGTAGGTGCCGGTCGCGGTCTCGGGCGCGACGAACACCTCGCCGGCGGGCAGGTTCGAGAACTCGCCGGGCTCGTGGACCATCCCGGTGTCGGCGAGCCACTCGCGGTCGCCGATCCCGAACGTGATATCCGTTCCGGCCGGCGAGGTGACCCGGATCTCGTCGGCGCCGGCGACCTGACCGAGCACGTCGTCGCAGGCGGCTTCGATCGCGGCGTAGTCGGCGTCGAGGCCGGTCGTGAACACGTCTTCCGTGATGCCGGGAAGCGTCGCGCCGCGCGAGCCCGCCTCACAGGCGGCCCCCCGGGCTCGGGTGTGGCTCAGGCTCTTCGTCGTCGGAGCGAGGAAGACGTCGCTTTCGGCCATCGCGGCCGCGACGGGGGTCGGCGGCTCGGTTCCGTGCTGTTCGGCGGGAGGGTACCGGAGGATCGTCGCGTCGTCCGTCGCCCCGAGCGCGGCCGCGTAGAGGGCCTCGCCGATCGGGGCCCGTCTGTCGTCGGTGACGACGACGACCGACTCGCCGGGGACCACGTCGAGACACTGTTCGATCGCGGTTTCGGCCGCCTCAGTGAGGTGATCGCTCATGGTACAACGTGGGGCACGGCGGGCGTTAGTCCTTGCTATCCCACCGGTGCGGCCACGAATGGGTATGTCCCGAGACGGATACGATTGCTCACGCTTCGAAGCGGATGCAAGCGATCGTACACTGCGATCACTGAAGACAATCCACACGGCGACTGACGCGACGAGCTATCGCCGTAATGTAGAGACGCCTCTGAGCGGGGTCGAGACGTCCAATACCTTATTATTACTCAATTACGTAACAAGGTTGTAAACCTGATATCCCGCGAATTTATCGCTTTGTTACTCAGCGCGTAGTTAGTTTCTATAAAAAATCCGCGAAAGAATTATGGGGGTCGCGGTGGACGTAAAGATATGACACGCGTGGGCGTCAACGGCTACGGCACCATCGGGAAACGGGTCGCGGACGCGATCGCGGCCCAGCCCGACATGGAGCTCGTCGGCGTAACGAAAACGAGACCGAACTACGGCGCCGAAGCCGCGGTTCGCCGCGGATACGACCTGTACGCCGCGATCGACGAGCGGATCGACGAGTTCGAAGCCTCGGAACTGCCAGTCGCCGGAACGCTCGCCGATCTGCTGGACGCCGTTGACGTCGTCGTCGACTGCTGTCCAAGCGGGATCGGCGAACGCAACCGTCCGATATACGACGCACACGACACCCCCGCGGTGTTTCAGGGCGGTGAGGACGCCTCGGTCGCCGACGCGTCGTTCAACGCTCGGGGAAGCGGCGACGCCGTTCGTGACGCCGAGTCGCTCCGGGTCGTCTCCTGTAACACGACTGGGCTCTCTCGGCTGCTCGCACCGCTCGACGAGGCGTACGGCGTCGAGAAGGCACGCGTGACGCTCGTGCGCCGGGGCGGCGATCCCAGCGAGACCGACCGCGGTCCGATCAACGACGTGGTTCCGGATCCGACGACCGTCCCCTCTCACCACGGCCCGGACGTGAAGACGATCCTGCCGGACGTCGTGGTCGACACGGCGGCGCTGAAGGTCCCCGTAACCGCGATGCACACTCACAGTGTCAACGTCACGTTGGACACAGCGCCAACGGCGGCTGAGGTCCGCGACCTGCTCGCCGGGGAGACACGCCTATTCCTGATCCCCGAAGACGTCGGTATCGACGGCGCCGGAACGCTCAAAGATTACGCCGCGGACATCGGTCGGCCGCGCGGTGACCTCTGGGAGAACTGCGTCTGGGAGGAGTCGATCAGCGTCGAAGGACGCGACCTCTACCTGTTCCAGAACGTCCACCAAGAAGCCGACGTCGTCCCCGAGAACGTCGACGCGATCCGGACACTGGTGACCGACGTGCCGCGGCCGGAATCGATCACGTTGACGAACGAGACGCTCGGTGTCGGGCTCGAGAGCCTCCTCTCGGGCGACGAGACGAGTCGCACCCCGATAGCCGCTGACGACTGAAGGACCCCGATTCCGGCGCACCCGTGCCGGCGTATTCGGGTTTCTCGGCGCCCCTACGGCTACTCAGCCGGCGTCGTCACGAGGAACGTCCGTCCCCCTCGCCGCTCGAGGTGCACTTCGCTCCCGCGGACGCGGTTCATCCGAGCCCGATCGGCGATCCGGTGGGTCCGACAGTCCGTCACGTCCACGCGCGTCGGCGTCGCGTACTGCGGTCGGTCCTGGGTGATTACGCTCATACCTGCACGGACGGGCGGATGGCCCCTATAATCGAGCCATCCGCGCGGCGAAAGTGAAAGTAGACGTGTCGAACGTCAGCGACGTGAATTTCGTTTCACTATCGTCGGAGTCCGGCCTCTTCGTCTCCCTCGACGAACCTGACGGTGAAATAGTCGTATCCGCCGTAGGCGACGTCGAGGGCCCCCAGCCACCAGTTCCAGCGCTCGACGACCGACGACCCGTCGGGCGCGTCCCCGAGGTGTGCTATCACTCCGGGAACGGTCAGGCCGTGACCGCGGTCGCGGGAGGGTCGTCCGGAGTCGGCGAGGTCCCGAGCCGCCCGCGCGACCGCCCGCCGCTCTGCTGCGGTCCCGCCGAACTCCCGTTCGAGTGCGCCTTCGAGACGCTGTCTGTCCATACGCTGCCTAGGAAGTCTGAGTATTTGAATCGCGTGTAACCGGGTACCACATCAGGGGTCGTCTCCGTGACTCGAGTGCCCCTCTCGCGAGACGCGGACCCGCCGCGCCGCAGGGCGACCGGTCGGCATATACGGCCGCACCGGCTACGATGCGACATGACAGACTGGCGCGCTGTGGGCTACGGGTTCGTCGTGATGTTCATCGCCGGACTGCTCGCGTCGTTCGCCCCCGTGATCGGCCACATCGGCGCCGGGCTGATCGGTGGGTTCGTCGCCGGCTACGTCGCCGGCGGCGGGCTGCTCTCCGGGACGTGGCACGGGCTGTTGGCGGGCTCGGTGACCGGCATCGCGGTCACGCTCGCGCTCGCCGCGTTCGGCGGCCTCGTCGGGCTCGTCGGCGGACCGGTCGGAGGCCTGCTCGGCGGAGCCGGAGTGTTCGCCGTCGGGCTGTTCTTGACGTTCCTGTTCGCGATCGACTCCGCGCTCGCCGGGGCTATCGGCGGCGTGTTGGGAGACTGAGCGGCGGCGTTCTCGAGGATCGGGAATAAAAAGAACGGGGGGTCGGCTCTCAGGCGGACGCTGCGGCGTCGAGGACGGCCTCGTACTCAGGCTCGTTCGTCGGGTCGTCGGCGACCCAGCTGTAAACGACCTCGCCGTCGTCGTCGAGCACGAACACGGCCCGGTTGGCGATGTCGTGAAGCCCGAGGTCGGGGATGTCCATCTCCAGCTCGTACGCCCGTATCGCGTCCCCGGCCATGTCGCTCACGAGGTCGAACTCGATGCCGTGTTCCTCGCGGAACGCCCCCTGTGAGAACGGGGAGTCGGCGCTGACCCCGAAGATCGTCGCGCCGGCCTCCGCGAAGGCGTCGGCGTGTTCTTGGAACGCGACCATCTCGTTCGTACACGGTGGGGTGAACGCGCCCGGGAAGAAGGCGAGTACGACGGGGCCGTCGCCGAGGTGGTCGTCGAGGTCGAACGGTTCGTGGTCGCTCGTGCCGATCGTCGCGGTGAACGTGGGTGCGATGTCGCCTGTTGAAACCATCGAGAGTACGTAGGGGCGATTCCGACTAAAGGGTTGGTTCACGCGCCGTCGAAACCGGCATCGGTGGGTCTCGGGGTCGGGACGTTCGTGGTCGCCGCTCGGACCCGCCGTCAGCGGCCGCCTCGGGCGGCGGTTGGCTCACTCCCGGTCGAGGTACTCCTGCTGGATCGCGACGACCTCGGCGGAGTCCTCGCAGTCGGCGTACCGACGGAGCGGCTCCTCGTTGAGTTCGAGGAAGGTATCGCCCCAGGTGAACTTCGCCATGATCCGCTCGGCGTGATCCCGCTCGCCGAGGATCGCGAGCGCGGCCGCGAACGCCTCGACGGTCGTCAGCTGCAACGGGCGACCGAAGTTCACGGGGTTGCCGGCGACGAGGTACGGAAGCGCCCGGTGTTCGCCCGGCAGCGAGAACATCTTCTCGCCGGCCGACTCCCACGAGCAGTCGAGCGCGACCAGGGCGTTCTCGCGAGCGACGTCGGCGTCGGCGGGGGAGAGCGCCCGCTCCGCGTGGGGATTCAAGACGACGCCGTAGGGCGTGGCACGGTCCGACCGGTGGAGCTCCGCGAGATCGAACCGCGCGAGCTTCCGAGCCGTGCACTTCTCGGGGTCGTCGTCGCCCTCGTACCGGACGTGGAGTTCCACGACTCCGAAGTCGGGCGTGTTGGTTATAAATAGCGTGGAGCGAGCGGAGCGTCGACGGAACTGTGGTGAATGCATCCACAAGCCCCAGCCGCGCACAGCAACGGCAGCCGAACGCCTCCCCAGCCCAGTCAGTCGCCTTCGCGTTGCCCGGCGACTGGCTCCCTCGCGCGCCGCCGTTCGCGAGCCCGGGCTCGCTCACGGACGCGAGCCACTGCAGGACCGATGTATAACCGACCCCCGCTTCCGGCAGCGGTGAGCTCACCGTCCTACACTCCGCGCCCGATACCGTCAAACCGGCCCGGTACCGGCGGGGTTTTTCCTCGTCGCCCCGCAGTGGTGGTGTATGGAGCTGTTCGCCGTCCCGGACCTCCCGGAGATCCGGGAAGGAGACGACCTCGCGGCCATGATCGACGAGCGCGTCGACCTCCGCGAGGACGACGTCGTCGTCGTCGCCAGCACCGTCGTCTCCAAGGCGGAGGGGCGTACCGTCGACCTCGACGAGTTTCCGCCGAGTCCGCGCGCGAACGAGGTCGCCGACCGGCTCGCGGAGATAGCGGGCGAACGGAAGGACCCGCGGTTCGCACAGGCCGTCATCGAGGAGTCGACGGAGCTGATCATGGAGGCGCCGTTCCTGCTGACGGCGACCCGCTTCGGCCACATCGGCGTCAACGCGGGGATCGACCGGTCGAACGTCCCCGGCGGCGACCTGCTGTTGCTCCCGGAGCGACCGTCCGAGAGCGCCGACCGAATTCGCGAGGGGATCGCGGCCGACCGCGTCGTCGTCAGCGACACCTGCGGTCGCCCGTTCAGACACGGCCAGCGCGGCGTCGCGATCGGCTGGGCCGGGATCCCCGCGAGCCGCGACTGGCGCGGCGAGCGCGACCGCGACGGCCGCGAGATGGGCGTCACCGTCCAGAACGTGATCGACGAGCTCGCGTCGGCCGCCAACCTCGTCGCCGGCGAGGGCGCGGGCGGCACCCCGGTCGTCGTCGTCCGCGGCTGGTCGTTCGGCGACCACGACGGATCGAACAACCACTTCCGGGAGGTCGACGGCGACTTCGTCCGTCAGGCCCTCCGACAGTGGACGTTTCAGGAGTAACCACCACACCATGCTCGGAATCGAACTCACCCCCGAACACGACCTGCATCGCCTCGTCGACCTCGGCGTCCGCGCCGAGGACGCCGGCTACGACGTCGTCTACTCGACGTGTCACTACAACAACCGCGACCCGTGGGCGTTCCTCTCACAGCTCGCGACCGCGACCGACTCGGTTCGGCTCGGTCCGGGCGTCGCCAACCCGTACGAGACCCATCCCGTGACGCTCGCCTCGCGGGTCGCGACGCTCGACGAGCTCTCCGAGGGGCGCGCCGTCTTCGGGCTCGGTCCCGGAGACCCGTCCACGCTGCGGAACCTCGGGCTCGCCGACGAGCGCGGGCTGCGACCCGTGTTGGAGGCCTTCAAGACCGCACAAACGCTGTGGGCAGGCGAGCGCGTCGACCACGAGGGGACCTTCGACGCCGACGAGGCCGGACTCAACTACGAACCTCCGCAGGGGGCCGACATTCCCGTCCACGTCGGCGGCGAGGGGCCGCACATGTGCCGGATGGCCGCGAAACACGCGGACGGGCTCCTCTACAACGGCTCGCATCCGGCTGACCTCGCGTGGGCTCGCGAGCAGGTCGACGACGGCCTCTCGGACCGACTCGACGGCCGCGGCGAGTTCGATCTGGTCGCGTACGCCGCGGTGTCCGTCGCCGAGGACGAGGCGGCCGCCCGCGAGGCCGCTCGCCCGCCGGTCGCCTTTATCACGGCCGGCGCGGCGCCGCCGGTGTTACAACGGCACGGCATCGACCCCGACGCGGCCGAGGCGATCGGCGAGGACGTCTCGGCCGGCGAGTTCTCCGCGGCCTTCGAGCGCGTGACGCCCGAGATGGTCGACGCCTTCTGTATGGCCGGCGGCCCGGAGACCGTTCGCGAGCGCGCGGCCGCGGTGGCCGAGCACGCGGACGGGCTCGTCGTCGGGTCTCCGCTCGGCCCCGACCTCGAGGCGAGCGTCGACCTCGCCGCCGACGCGCTGGACGGGCTGTTCCAGTAGCCCGGCGAATTCTCACCGACCGGGAATCGAGAATCGCCCCTGATAACTTCGGGGAGAGGTTCATAACCCGGTTCCGTCGAGGGGCAGGTATGTCTACCACGCGACAGCGACGCTCCGGTCTCCGGGGGCGCTACGAGTCTCTCCTGTGGGAGACGATGGAGCGAATGGGCGTCTCGGAGTCGATCGAGCGGAAAGTCGTCGCCGCCGTCGGGATCCAGATTCTCGTCACCGTCGGCATCTTCCTAACGCCGTTTCTGCTCTCCGGCGCGCTCTCGTACGCCGTCTCCGGCGTGCTGTTTCTCACCGCGGTCGTGGCGATCTACAACACGCTGCTGATCGTGCGGCGCGATCTCGTCGAGCCGGTTCGACAGTTGGAGGCCGCCGCGGAGGCGATCGCGGCCGGCGACGTCCACGAAACCGCTGTCGAGACGACCGGCGGCGAGGGGCGGGAGGCGCTCGCGGGGAGCGACCAGCCGGACGAGATCGGCGGCTTGGTGAACGCGTTCATCGAGGTGCAGCGGTACCTCGAAACCGTCTCGTCACAGGCGGAGGCGCTCGCGGCACAGGAGTTCGACGACCCCGCCCTAGCGGAGGACGTGCCGGGGGCGTTCGGCGAGTCGCTCGCCGAGATGGCCGGGAACCTAGAGGCGTACACGACGGAGCTCGAATCCCTCGTCGACGCGTTCGGAGACGCCGCGGATCGCGCACAGAACGGGGATCTCACGGCGACGATCGACGGCGGTTCCCTGGCGACCGACGAGGACCGCTACGCCGAACTCGTGGCGAACTACAACCGGCTCGTCGGTACGCTCGGCGGAACCGTCGGCGAGGCGCAGTCGTTCACGGACGACGTCGCGGCCGCGGCCGACGAGGTCAGCGCCGGCATGGACGAAGTCGACGGCGCGAGCGCGGAGGTCGCTCGGTCCGTTCAGGAGATCTCCGACGGCGCGGCCGAGCAGACCGAACAGCTGGAGGCGGTCTCCGGCGAGATGAGCACGCTGTCGGCGACCGTCGAGGAGATCGCGGCGTCCGCGGACGACGCGGCTGCGACGGCCAGAAGCGCCGCCGACCGCGGACGCGCCGGCCGCGAGGCGGCCGCCGAGGCCATCGGAGAGCTGGAGGCGCTCGAAGCCCGGATCGGCGAGACGGCGACCGCGGTCGCGGACCTCGTGGAACGGATCGACGAGATCGACGAGATCGCCTCCGTGATCGACGGGATCGCCGAGGAGACGAACCTGCTCGCGCTCAACGCCTCGATAGAGGCCGCGCGGGCGAACGGCGCCGGCGACGGCTTCGCGGTCGTCGCCGACGAGGTGAAAGCGCTCGCCGAGGAGACCCGAGCGGAGGCGGCCGAGATCTCCGGGCGGATCGACGAGGTTCAGGGGGCGTCCGCGGAAACCGCGGCGGACGTGGAGGCGATGGAGTCGCAGGTCTCCGAGAGCGTCGAGACGATCGAAGCCACGCTGCGGGAGTTCGAGGAGGTCGTCGCCGACGTGACGACGGTTGACGAGACCGTCCAGGAGATCAGCGACGCGACCGACGACCAAGCGCGGACGACACAGGAGGTCGTCGACATGGTCGACGACATCGCGTCGGTGAGCCGAGAGACCACGGCCGAGGCGGAGACCGTCGCGGCGGCGGCCGAAGAGCAGACCGCGACCGTTTCGGAAGTGACGCGCCGCGTGCACGCGCTTTCGGACCGGTCGGACGAGCTGTTGGCGACGCTCGACGAGTTCACCGTTCCCTCCGCGCCCGGCGCGGCGGCCGCGTCGGGGACGTCGTCGGGCGCGGCCTCGAACGCACGGCGCAGCCCCGGTGACGACTGAGGAAACGCGCGGCGGTTAGGCCGACGGGAGGCTTCTGTTCGTCAGGCCCGGACCGACCGGTCACCGCACGGGACTATTCGGTTCGACCGCGGCCGCCGAGCGACGGGAGATCCACGCCGATTTCCGCCAGGAGACCGCCGACGGCGGCGTACGCGAACACGAGGACGGCGACGCCGAGCAGCGCCTGTCCGACGACGACGAGCACGGCCGACAGCGGGTCGCCCGCTCCGAGGATCAGGTCGTTTACGAAGATGTCGAGGAACCGGCCGACGTCGCCGACGAGCCGGGCGACGAAATCGATGAGCGCGATCATGGACGTCGGTTCGTCCGGGGGGTACTTGGATGTTGAGTTCCCGGCGGATCATCGGTGCGGTGACGGACGGACGCGTCCGGTCGGAGGGGTCCGACAACCGAACGTCTTACACCTAACCGACACCGATCGATCGGTAATGAACACGCTGACGGGGCTGTTCGCCGAGAACACGCTGCTGTGGGTCCTCACCGGTATCCTCGCGTATTCCGCGGCCGCGATCTGGCTGCAGAATCGTGGATTCCTCCCGAGTTCGGTCGGGGTCTCCGGGCCGATACTGACGCTTCGGACCGTGCGCGGACGAGCCTTCCTCGATCGGATCTCCTGGCCGAAGCGCTTCTGGCGCGCGGTCGCGAACCTCGGACTCGGCGGCGCGCTCGTTGCGATGGTCGGGTCGTTCGTTCTCATCGTCTCCTCGGCCATCTCCGCGATCGCCACCACGCAGCCCTCCGCGATCCAGCAGCCGCAGAACTTCCTCATCATTCCGGGCGTCAACGACTTCCTCCCGCTGTCGGTCGCCCCCGAGATCGTCACGGGGCTCGCGATCGCGATGGTCGTCCACGAGGGGGCCCACGGACTCCTCTGTCGCGTCGAGGGGATCGACATCGAATCGATGGGGCTCGTCTTCTTCACCGTTCTCCCTGTCGGCGCCTTCGTCGAGCCCAACGAGGAGACGACACAGGAGGCGTCCCGCGGCGCCCGCGCCCGGATGTTCGCCGCCGGCGTCACCGCGAACACGCTGCTCACGATCCTCGTCTTCGCGCTGCTTTTCGGGCCGGTGGTCGGCGCGATCTCCGTGGCGCCCGGCTACGCGGTCGGTGAGGTGAACCCCGGCTCGCCGGGCGCGAACGCGGACATCGCGGAGGGCGACCGGCTCGTCGAGGTCGCCGGGACGCCAGTCGACTCCGCGGCCGAGTTCGAATCCGCTATCGCCGACGCCGGCGACACCGTGAGCGTCACCGTCGACGACGGCGAGCGGGAGCGGACCGTCGACGTGGAACGCGAGCTCCAGATCGTCGGCTCCGCGGGCGGGAACCCCCTCGGCGTGACGATCACGGACCGGCCGGTGACGATCGACTCCGTGAACGGCGAGCCGGTCGCGACGGAGCGCGGGTTCTTCGACGCCGTCGGCGACGACGAGCGCGCGACGGTGTCCGTCTCAGGCGACGCCGCGAGCGTCGGGGCGGAAGAGGGCGAAGTGACCGCCGAGATCCCGGTCGGCGCGTACATCATCGGTATCCAAGAGGACGGCGCGATCCACGACGCGGGGGCGGCGCTCGACGAGCCACTGACGATCGTCGAGATCGACGGCGAACGAGTCCACGACAACGAGGGCTTAGCGACCGTGCTCGGCGACCGCGAGCCCGGGACGACGGTGGAGGTCGTCGCGTACGACGAGAGCGACGAGCGCGTGAGCTACGACGTCGAGCTCGAACCGCATCCGAACCGCGACGGCGGCTTCATCGGCGTCAACGTCTTCCCCGGAACCAGCGGGCTCGCGCTCGACGACTTCGGAGTGTCCGAGTACCCGGCGGGCGCGTACCTCGAACTGCTCGGCGGCGACGGCGGCGAGGGCGCGACCGACGGGCTCGCGTTAGGCGGGCTCGCGGACTCGGCGCTCGGGCTCGTGTTCATCGCGCTGATCCTGCCGCTCGGCAGCCTGTTCGGCCTCCCGTTCAACTTCGCCGGCTTCACGAGCGAGCTCGCGAACTTTTACGCGGTCGAGGGGACGCTCGCCGCCTTCGGCGGCGGGGTGTTCTTACTGGCGAACCTCCTCTTCTGGACCGGCTGGATCAACATCCAGCTCGCGCTGTTCAACTGCCTGCCGGCCTTCCCGCTCGACGGGGGACGGATCCTGCGGATGGTCGCGGAGGCGGTCATGAGCCGGCTCCCGCTCAGCGACCGCCACGCCGCGGTCCGAACGATAACCGTCTCGTCGGGGCTCATCATGCTGTTCGGGCTGATCGCGATGATCTTCGGCAACCAGATCCTGGCGGCGTTCGGGCTGATCTGACGGCGCGGGGCGGGACCGTCCCGTCCCCCGCGACGTTCGCCGAAGGGGAAACCGGTTTCTCCGCGGGGCGAAACGGTGAGGTATGAGCCACTCGCGCACCGTCGAGATCGAAGGCCACATCATCGACAGCGGGACGATGCAGCGCTGCTTCGGCGCAGTGATGGACCTCGGCGGCTCCTTCGACGTCGAGCAGTTCGACGTCGGGACCCACGAAGAGGCGGAGTCGTACTGTCGGATGGCGGTCTCGGCCGACGACGAGAAGACGCTGCAGGCGATCCTCCACGAGCTTCACCAGAACGGCGCCGTCCTGGAGAACCCGACCGACGTCGACCTGGTCGCCGCGCCCGCGGACAAGGTCGTGCCGCCCGACTTCTACTCGACCACCAACCACCCGACCGAGGTGTTGTACGACGGCGAGTGGATCGAGGTCGAGCGGATCGAGATGGACTGCGCGCTCGTCGTGGACCCCGACCCGGAGACGGGTCCGAACGGAGGCCCCGCAAACGGGCCGCGAGCGTACACGAAGGTACTCAACGCGGTCGAAGCGGGCGACCTTATCGCGACCGATCAGTCCGGGATCCGAGTGCGCCCCCCCGAGCGACCGCGGAGCGGCGGCGGCGCGTTCGGGTTTATGCAGGGCGGCGTCTCCTCGGAGCGCCCCTCCGAATCGACGATCCGAGAGGTCGCCGAGGAACTCCGCGAGGTGAAGGCGTCGGGCGGGAACGTGATGGTCGTCGCCGGTCCCGCGGTGGTACACTCCGGCGCGGGCGACGCGCTCGCCGACCTCGTCGAGGGAGGGTACGTCGACATGCTGTCGGCGGGGAACGGCTTCGCGACCCACGACCTCGAGCGCTCGCTGTACGGCACGTCGCTCGGGATGGACGTCGAGACGCTCGAACACCCGCGGAAGGGACACAAACATCACATCTGGACGATCTCCGAGATCATCCGCGCGGGCGGGATCGAGGCCGCCGTCGAAGACGGGGTCGTCGGCGAGGGCGTGATGTACCAGTGTGTGAAAAACGACGTCGACACCGTGCTCGCGGGCTCGATCCGGGACGACGGACCGCTTCCGGACACGATCACCGACGCGGTGGAGGCACAGGACGCCATTCGCGATCAGGCCCACGACGCCGACATCGTGTTGATGCTCGCCACGCTGCTCCACTCGGTCGCGGTCGGGAACTGTCTGCCGTCGACGACGAAGACCGTCTGCGTGGACATCAACCCCGCGACGGTCACCCAGCTGCTCGACCGCGGCTCGGCGCAGGCGGTCGGTATGGTGACCGACATCGGCACGTTCGTGCCCACGCTCGCGGAGTTCGTGCTCGGCGACTCGGGTGAGGAGGCGTGAGCCCGGTCGTCCGACCGTACGACCCCGACAGCGACGCCGAGGGGCTGTATCGGTGTAAGCTCGCGTTCGAGCGCGGGCTCGGCGAGCACACCGGCGGCGACGAGAAGGCGGGGGTCTACGAGGGAAAGCTCACGGACGGCTACCGAGACCGGTGGCTCGACTGGGTCGGGCGCTGCGTCGACGACGACGAGCGGTGCGTGACCGTTGCGGCCGAGCAGTCGGCGCGCGAGCCGCCGGGGAGCGACTCCGCCCGCTCGGTCGCCGCCGGCTGCGACGAGGACATCGTCGGGTACGTCTTCGTCCTTCCCGAGCGGCTGGCGATGATCTGGGACGCCGCCGTGATCAACGAGCTGTACGTCGCGCCGGAACACCGAGGCACGGGGGTCGCGGACGACCTCATGGCCGCCGCGCTCGATCTCGCGAGGGATCAGGAGCTCCCGCTCGATCGGGCCGTGCTCGACGTCGATCCGGCGAACGAGCGCGCACGCGCCTTCTACGACCGACACGGCTTCGACGGCTGGGGCGAGATGGTCGCTCGCCCGCTCGATCGTCCGGACATCCGCGAGTGAAGCCGCGAGGACGCGGCTTGCTACGGGGTGGGAACGCCGGACAGCAGTTTTATTCACTCGAGTAGTAGCAATGACCATGAGCTATCTGGTTGCCACCGACGGCTCCACGGAGAGCGACGAAGCGGTTCGATACGCGGCGCGTCAAGCCGTCGCGTTCTACGAAACGCTGGAGATCGCCCACGTGTTGACGCCCGACTCCGAGCTCGTCGACGGGACGATCATCCTTCCGGGCGAGGAGGCCGCCGTCGACGCTGGGGAGGGGGTGCTCGAAAACGCCGCGACGGTCGCCGAGGAGGCCGTCGGCGACGAGCCGATCGACATCGAGACGCAGCTGCTCACGGGACGGCCGGCCGACGCGATCACGAGGTACGCTCGCGAGGAGTCCGTCAACGCGATCTACGTCGGACACCGCGGGCTCTCCGAGGAGCGCGAGCAGGTGGTCGGCAGCGTGGCGAAAAGCGTCGTCGACAAGGCCGACGTGCCGGTGACGGTGATCCGGTAGCCGCGCGTGGCCGCGTGTGGCCGTGCATCGCCCGGAGGCGACGATCCCGGAAGGGGTTCGCTGCACAACCTCTTAGCCGGAGCAGCCCGTTTGATCCGTCAGGATGGTCGCGTCTGGGGGATCCGTCGACGAGACATCGGAAGCGGCGGGCGGAGCGACGTCTGAGCGGCCGAAACGTACCGAATTGCTCGGGGGCGCAGACGGCGATACCGTTCCGGACACCGATCCGGGAACGGTCGTCTGGCACCGCGAGGACCTCCGGATCGCGGACAACCCGGCGCTCGCTGCGGGCGCGGCCGCAGAGACGGCCGCTTCCGACGACGGCGCCGACGCTCGCATCCTCCCGCTTTTCATCTTCGATCCGGCGTTTTACGGCGACCGCGGGATGGCGTGTGACGCCCGGGTCGCGTTCCTCCACGACTCGCTTCGCGACCTCGACCGGCAGTACAGAGACGTCGGCGGGCCGGGGGTGACGTACGCCCACGGCGATCCGATCGAGCTGATCGGCGAGTTCGTCGACGCCGGCTGGAACGTCGTCGCGACCGACGGCCCGACCGGGCGATACGGGCTCCGTCGAGACGATCGCGCTCGGGACCGGCACGGCGTACGGTTCGTCGACGGCGACGGATTGGTCCGCGACGCGGACCGTCCCCGACGCGAATGGAAGGAGTCGGTCGAGTCGTGGCTGGCAGCCGATCCACACGACTGGGACCCGAGATCGGTGGCTATCGAGCGGATTGAGACTGGAGTCACGCCGCGAGCGATCGCGAGCGCGTACGGCGTCGACTCCGCGAAGTCGAACGTACCGGAGGGCGGGCGATCCGTCGGTAGGGAGCGGCTGGCGTCGTTCGTTACACGGGTGGGCGACTACCCGGGGAACATCTCCTCGCCGCTTGACGCCCGCGACGGGACGAGCGGGCTCTCCCCGTTTCTCCGCTTCGGCTGTCTGTCGGTCCGGGAGGTCCACCGCTACGTCGACGAGCACGCGCCCGACGGCCGGGGGAAGTCGATGTTCGTCTCCCGGCTCTTCTGGAACCTCCACTACCGACAGAAGCTGGCCGACTGGCCGGGGTGGCTCGACGAGGCCGTGAATCCGGTGTACCGCGGGTTCAACCGCGACCGCCACGACCCGGCGCTCGTCGAGGCGTGGAAGCGCGGGGAGACCGGGTTTCCGATGGTCGACGCGAGCATGCGTTGTCTCCGTGAAACCGGCTGGCTCAACTTCCGGATGCGCGCGATGTGCGCGAGCGTTTACTTTCAGATCCTCCAGCAGCCGTGGCGGATCGGCGCCGATCACTTCCACCGCCACCTGATCGACTCGGTCGCCGCGATCAACTACACGCAGTGGCAGTCGCAGTGTGGCCTCGTCGGCCGGCCGGGGCTGCGGCTGTACAACCCGCGGAAACAGGTCCGGGACCAGGACCCGGACGGGGAGTTCGTCACGCGGTGGGTCCCGGAGCTGGAGCCGCTCCCGACCGCACATCTCGACCGACCGGAACGGACCCCGCTCGCGGTTCAAGACGAGTGCGGCGTGCGGATCGGCGAAGAGTACCCGTACCCGGTCGTCGAGTACGAGGCGGCACGAGACGAGTTCAAGCGGCGATACGGCGCCGTCTACCCGGAGGCGGCGTCCCGGCTCGGAGACGAACGAATCGCTCGACGAGCGTCGCTGTCCGGCGGGCTCGACGCCGCCCGGTCGATCGCCGCAGAGCACGGCGCAGCGCCCTCGTCCGACCCCGGCGGGTCGACCGGGAGAGACCACGCCCGGAGCGAACAGACGGACTTCAGCTCGTTCGAGTGAGCCCGCGGGAACGCTGCGGAGTTCGAACGGTCGTGGCGATTGCGGTACAGCACGCCACGTCGACGTGCGAACGTATTTACAGTTGTGTGTAGTATTGTACGTATATGACTCAAAACGTTGGAGTGACTGATAAGCGCGTTCGAACGGCTCTCGGCGCGGTGTTCGGGACGGTGTCGCTCGCTACGCTCGCCGGTGCGATCGCTCTTCCCGGTATCGTTGCGCTCGTAACCGGCGTCGCGGCGGTCGTGATGCTCGGGACCGCGGCGACGGGGACGTGCGGCCTCTACTCGCTTCTGGGAGTTGATACCTGTTCGGTGTCACCGAGAGACTCGCGGTAGGCTCGCACCGAACGCCGTCGATCCGGCACCCTACCGGGACCTCTCGAAGCGCCGGGCGCTGCCGACGGAAGCCGACGATTTCGATCGACGACGACGGCAGTCTCAAGTGTGTTCAGCCGTAACATTTGACATGAGTAATCGATCGGAAATAACGCGTTCAGCGGCGAGTACCACGGGCGATACGCCAGGTCTCACGCGAGGTGACGCCGCGTGAACGATGCCCCGACCGCCTTGGTGATCGGCGGGGGCGCGACGGGGACCGGAATCGCCCGCGACCTCGCCATGCGCGGCGTCGAGACGACCCTCGTCGAGCGTGGCGGCCTCGGTAGCGGCACCTCCGGTCGCTCGCACGGCCTGCTCCACAGCGGGGCGCGCTACGCCGAGGCGGACGCTCCGGGCGCCGCGGAGTGTCTCGACGAGAACCGGACGCTCCGCGAGATCGCCGGCGCGTGCGTCCGGGAGACGGGCGGCCTGTTCGTCCGACTCGACGGGGACGATCCGGGGTACTTCGAGGAGAAGCTCGCCGCCTGCGAGGAGATCGGTATCGAAACGGAGCGGCTCGACGGAGACGCGGCCCGAGAGCGAGTGCCCGGACTCGCCGAAGCCGTCGGCGAGGCGTTCTGCGTTCCGGACGGCGTCATCTACCCGTCGCGGCTGGTCGCCGCGAACGCGGCCGAC
>CAZNOA010000023.1:0-15730 GCA_964574565.1 uncultured Halobellus sp.
GTACCTCGAACAGTTCTGGGCCGAGGTCGCCGCCTTCCTCCCGCAGCTGTTCGTCGCCGCGCTCGTGCTCATCGTCGGCATCGTCATCGGGGATAAGATCGAGCTGATCGTCGCCGAGCGACTCCGCGGAATCAAGCTCCCCGAACTCGGCGTGTTGCCGCCGCTCGTGAAGTACAGCGTCGTCTACGTCGCCGCGCTCATCGCACTCGGACAGGTCGGCGTCCAGACGGTCGCGCTCGTCGTGTTGCTGGCGGCGTTCGCGTTCGCGGTCGTGGTGTTCGCCGCGCTCGCGACGAAGGACCTCGTCGCGTCGGCTGCGGCCGGTCTCTTCCTGCTCTTACGACAGCCGTACGGGGTCGGCGACAAGGTGCGAGTGGCCGGCGAACGCGGGGTCGTTCAGGAGGTCGACCTGTTCGTCACCCGCATCGAGGCGGACGGCGAAGAGCACGTCGTGCCGAATCACTCGGTGTTCCGCGACGGGATCGTCCTCATCAGAGAGTGACCGGTCGCGACCGTTCCCACGCCGTGAAACTGGTTGTCATCATATAACTCACCGGGCGAGCAAACGGCGCGTATGAGCACCGACGCCACGGACGTCGCCTGCGACGGGTGGGACGGCAGCGAGTGCGAGGGAACCATCCACTGCCCGCCGCGTTGTCCGCGCTTCGTGGACAAGGAGGGCGATCGGTGGACGATCAGACCCGGTGACCCCGCCGACGCCGGCGCGCTCGCCGAGATGTACGAGTCCTTCACGCAACGCGACCGCGCACAAGGGCTCCCGCCGGTCGACCGCGACCGCCGCGTCGACTGGCTCGAATCGCTGTTGACCGACGGGAGCAACGTCGTCGCCGAACGCGGGGCTGAGCTCCTCGGTCACGCCGTCTACACGCCGACAGACGCCGACCGGCCCGAGCTCGCGGTCTTCGTTCACCCTCAGATGCAGGACCGCGGCGTCGGAACGGAGCTCTGTCGGCACGTGATCGCCGACGCCGCGACCGGCGACCGCGAGGCTCTCGAGCTGTTCGTGACGACGGACAACCGGGTGGCGCGGCACGTCTATCACACGGTCGGCTTCCGCGTCGTCAGGCGCGAGGGCGACCTCTGGATGGAGCTCCCCCTCGACGACGCGGTCGCGACCGCGGTCCGATGGCCCCCGCTCGCCCGGGAGGGCCCCGTCGAAACGGACCTCGACGACCCCGACGAGGCCGACCTCGGCGACCCGACCGCGTCCGCGATCCACCCCGACCACAACCGTTAGGCCCTCGCCGCCCCCACGGTCGTGTACGCGTGGAGGACGCCTACGAGTGGCTGCGAAGCCGACCGTTCTACGAGGGACAGATCGCGGAGCACCGCCGCCTGCCGGCCCGCGATCCCGACTACGCGGACGTCGACCTCGAGCCGCGGATGGCCGACGCGCTCGCGAAGCAGGGGATCGACAGCCTGTACCGCCACCAGGCGGAGGCGATCGAGGCGGTCCGCGGCGGCGACGACGTCGTGCTCGCCACCGAGACCGCCAGCGGGAAGTCGCTCGCATACGCCGTCCCCGCCTTCGAGGCCGCGATGGACCGAGGCGGCCGAACCCTCTACATCGGCCCGCAGAACGCCCTTATCGCCGATCAGGAGGAGTCGCTGTCGGAGCTCGCCCGAGGGCTCGGCTTCGGCAGCCGCGTTTCGGTCGACTCGTACACCGGACGGCTCTCCCGCGGCGAGAAGCGCGACGTGCGCGACCGCGAACCGACCGTGTTGCTCTCGAACCCCGACATGCTGCATTACGCGCTGTTGCCGTACGCCGGCCGGCTCTGGGAGTGGTTCTTCTCGTCGCTCGAGTACGTCGTGATAGACGAGGTGCACAGCTACCGGGGCGTGTTCGGCTCGCAGGTCGCGATGACCTGTCGTCGGCTCGCGCGGACCTGCGAGCGGTTCGGTTCGTCGCCGCAGTTCGTCTGCTGTTCGGCGACGATCAACAACCCCGTCGACCACGTCGCGACGGTCACGGGCCGGGACCCGGCGGGAATCGCGCTCGTCGACGAGGACGCTTCGGGTCGCGGGCCGCGCGACTGGGTGTTGTGGAACCCGCCGGAGTACGACGACGACTGGCGGGAACGCGGGAGCGGCCGTCGGAAATCGAGCCACACCGAGTCGAAGCGGCTGTTCGTCGACCTCGTCGCCGCGGGCGCACAGACGCTGGCGTTCACGCGGGCGAGACAGACCGCGGAGCAGTACGCGACGGACAGCGCGAGCGAGCTCCGGAGCCGCGGCGAACACGATCTGGCCGGGCGAGTGGGAGCGTATCAGGCCGCGCTGAACGACGACCGTCGCCGCGAGATCGAAGCCGACCTGCACTCGGGGGAACTGCGCGGCGTCTGGTCGACGAGCGCGCTGGAACTCGGCGTGGACGTCGGCGGGCTCGACGCGGTGATCCTCGACGGCTACCCCGGGACGAGGATGTCAGCCTTCCAGCGGGCGGGCCGCGCCGGGCGCGGGGACGACCCCGCGCTGGTCGTGATGGTCGGCGGGGAAGACCAGCTCGATCAGTACCTGATGACGCATCCGGCCGACTTCTTCGAAGCGCCGCCCGAAGACGCGATCTGCGATCCCGAAAACGACCAGCTCCTCCCCCGACACGTCGCCTGCGCGGCCGACGAGTCGTGGCTCTCGCCGGCGGACGAGGCCTTCTTCGGCGAGCCGTTTCCCGGGATCGTGGGTGACCTGACCGACGAGGGAGTCCTCGAGCGCCGGGAGGCCGCCGCTGGGGTCCGTTGGATCCACGCCGGCGGATCGAGCCCGCAGCAGTCCGTGAACCTCCGGACCGCCGACGACCGCGAGATCGAGCTGATCGACACCGCTCGGAACGAGACGATCGCGTCGCTCGGGTTCGCCGACGCGCTCCGAGACGCCCACCCGGGAGCGATCTACCACCAGCAGGGGCGTACCTACGAGGTGGTCGACCTCGACCTCGACCGCAACGTCGCGGAGCTACAGCGCTCGTGGGCCGACTACTACACGCAGACGCTCTCGGAGAAGGACATCGTCGTGAACGACGACCTCGCCGAGCGCGACCTCACGGCCCGGCCCGACGTACCGGTGCGGTTCGCGGACGTCACCGTCACGGAGCGGATCACGGGGTTCGTCCGGAAGGACGCGGCGAGCGGGGAGTCGCTCGGCGAGTCGCCGCTCGACCTCCCGGAGACGACGCTCCGCACCAAGGCGCTGTACTTTCCGGTCCCGAACGACATCGAGGCCGAGATGCGGGCGATCGGCGGGGGTGATGACGGCGATGAGACCGACCAAGCCGGCGAGTACGGATTCAACGGCGGCATTCACGCCGCCGAACACGGGATCATCTCGCTGTTTCCGTTCCACCTGCTGTGTGACCGCGCCGACATCGGCGGCATCTCCACGCCGTACCATTCGCACACGGAGTCCCCGGCGGTGTTCGTCTACGACGGCTACCCCGGCGGCGTCGGGCTCACGCGACGGGGCCATCAGCGGATCGAGGAGCTGATCGGCCGGACCGCGCGGCTCATCGACGGCTGCGACTGCGAGACCGGCTGTCCCGCCTGCGTGCAGTCCCCGCACTGCGGCAACGCCAACGAGCCGCTCGCGAAGGCGACGGCGGTACACCTCTTGGAGGCGTTGACGACGGACGAGAGCGGCTCGGCGGCGGCCGGGCGGTCGACGAACGGCAACTGAGCGCCGAGGGGGTTTCCCGCTGTTCGGCACAAACCACTTTATTACGGCCGGTGTATGGCCGGTAGATGGCGCCCGATATCACGAAGGTGACCGACCCGTCCGCGACCGCGATGCAGTGGCTCGTGCTGGGCGCCGCCTACTTCCTGCTCCTCCTCTTCGTGATCGGACTGTTCGACATGCTGTTGTCGCTGTACGAGCTCTTAGTGAGCGGTCGGTTCACCGATCCGGTCGCGGTCGTCAATCTCCTCGACATCGTCCTCCTGTTGCTCATTATCGTCGAGGTACACCGGACGCTCATCGCGTACGCCCGCGAGGAGCCGGTCCTCCGGATCGTCGTCAGCGCCGCCATCATCGCGGTGTCACGCGAGGTGATCAGCTTCCGCGTCGCCGACTACGCGACCGGCGAAGAGGCGTTCTCGGTCGCGCTCGCGTTCGCCGTCCTCATCCTCGTGTTGATCGTCGGCTACTTCCTGCTCGACCGGGTGGATATCACGACGTGAGCGGCGGCCGGTCGCCTTGAGCGGCGAGGCGGAACCACCGCCGTCGTCGCGTCCACTCGTTCCCGCCCCGGTGGTTTCACGGTCCTTGCACCCGTGGTGATCGCATGGAGCTGTTCTGGCACCGACGGGACCTCCGAATCGCCGACAACGTCGGGCTCGCGGCCGCCGCCGACCGCGACGCGGTCGCGCCCGTGTTCGTCTTCGACGACGCCGTGCTCGAACACGCCAGCGACGTGCGGGTCCGTCGCCTGCTCGACGGGCTCGCCGCGCTGCGGGACGCCTACCGCGACCGCGGCGGCGACCTGGTCGTCGCTCGGGGCGATCCCGAGACCGTGCTGCCCGCGCTCGCGGAGCGGCTGGACGCAGACCGCGTCGTCTGGAACCGCGACTACTCGGGACTCGCCCGGAAGCGCGACGCCGCGGTCAGACAGGCGCTTCACGACGCCGGAATCCGCCGGGAGGCGCACCACGACGCGGTGTTACAGACCCCCGACTCGATCCGCACGAACGCCGGCGACCCGTATTCGGTGTACACCTACTACTGGAAGAAGTGGACCGACCGCGAGACGGACCCGCCGGCGCCGGCGCCCGATCCGGGAGCCCTCGTCGATCCGGAGCTCCTCGTCGCGGCCACCGATCCCGTCGAAACGGACGGCGGCGTCGCCCCGGAGCCCGGCAGCGACACCGGCTCCGCGATCGACCGGGTCGCCGTCGGCGACCTCCCGGTGCCGGCCGACCTCGGCTTCGCGGAGCCGGACGCCGACGTGGGGCCCGCCGGCACCGAAGCCGCCCGCGAGCGTCTCGACGCGTTCCTCGCGACGGGCGTTTTCGCGTACGACGACGACCGGGACTACCCCGCTCGCGAGGGGACATCGCGGCTCTCGACGTTCATGAAGTACGGCGAGATCGGCGTGCGGGAGGTGTACGAGGCGACGAAGACCGCCCTTGCCGAGGCGGAAGATCGGCCGGAGGAGGACGCGGGAGACCACGTCGAGGCGTTCCAACAGCAGCTCGCGTGGCGGGAGTTCTACACGCAGGTGTTGTACCACAACCCATCGGTCGTCACGGAGAACTACAAGGAGTACGAGGAGGGGATCGATTGGCGCGACGACCCCGAGGAGCTCGCGGCGTGGAAGCGCGGTGAGACCGGCTACCCCATCGTCGACGCCGGGATGCGCCAGCTCCGCGAGGAGGCGTTCATGCACAACCGGGTCCGGATGATCGTCGCCTCCTTCCTGACGAAGGACCTCCTCGCAGACTGGCGGCACGGCTACGAGCACTTCAAAGGGCGGCTGGCCGACCACGACACCGCCAACGACAACGGCGGCTGGCAGTGGGCCGCCTCGACGGGGACCGACGCGCAGCCCTACTTCCGCATCTTCAACCCGATGACGCAGGGCGAGCGCTACGACCCCGACGCGGAGTACATCAAGGAGTACGTACCGGAGCTGCGCGACGCCGAACCCGACCTGATCCACGAGTGGCACGAGCTGTCGCCGACCCAGCGCGCGAACGCCGCACCCGAGTACCCGGCGCCGATCGTGGACCACTCGGAGCGCAGAGAGGAGGCGTTAGCGATGTACAAGCGGGCGCGCGGCGAGGATCCGGACGAGTGAACCGCCCGGGCCTCCCGTCGCCGCATCCCGGGTGTACTTAGAAGAGCGCCTCGCTCTCGTCGAGCACGTGCGCCGGCCCGCCGACCTCCCAGACGTCGGTGTCGATGCCGACTTCGGCGATCCTGCGCGCTACCTCCTCGACGTGGTCGGCGCGGGTGTTGACGTACACCGAAGCGCCGGTGTCGGTCGAGAAGTAGACGGGGACGCCCGCCTCGCGGAGTTCGCGGACGGCGTTGAACACCGCGATCGTCTCTGGCTGCCAGTACACCCAGCCCGCCGGGCCGGTCATCGTCGTGGCCGTCAGCGACAGCGAGTCGTGTTCCGCCGTCTCGAAGATCCGGTCGAAGTCGCCGCCGCGGAGCGCGTCGGTCATCTCGACGAGCTGGTCTTGCACGTGAGCGGTCCGGGCCTGCATCATGTGACTCGCCGCGGCCTCGCGGTGGGCCTCCTCCGTCTCCTTATACGCGGGAACGTGAGCGGCGACGATCCGGAGGTCTTCTTCGGGGTCGAAGCCGTCGTCGCCCTCGCCGACGTCGAGCCGGACCGAGCGGCAGTCGGCGTCGTTGAGCCCGGCGTCGAGCCGGGAGTACGCGCCCGTGACGGCGCGAGCGGCCGACGAAGAGCCGCGTCGGGCGATGGTCGAGACCTCGGGTAACGACAGGTCGAGGCCGGCGGCCTCGACGAGCGCGAGCGCGGCGGCCGCGAAGCCCGACGACGAGGAGCCGAACCCGATGTTCGACGGGAAGGAGTTCTCGCTTACCAGCCGGACGGCGTGGTCGCGCCCGGTCAGCTCGCGGACGTGATCGACGACCATGTCGATGCGCTCCGCGGCGCGGCCGTCGACCTCCTCGCCGCCGATGACGTACGTGTCTTCGCTCGCGTCGGCCTGCCACTCGACCGTGGTGGTCGTCGCGGTCGGGGCGGTACAGAGGCTGATACTGTCGTGATACGGCAGCCGCAACTCCTCGTCGCGCATCCCGTGGTACTTGACGAGCCCCTGGATCGGGTGGGCTCGCGCGGTGGCCTTCTCGGTCATACCTCGGGAAGCGTCCGGCGGGGGATTAGTCGTTGCGATACCTCCGACTCGTCGGGGGCTTCCGTTCCGTCCGCCGAACCCGCCGCCGTTGGTCGCTCTCGGACCGTCGGTTCGAGCGATCCGACCGCAACGGCGCCCGCACACGCGCCCGACATGTCGACTCTATCGCCCGACCGCTCGCCTATCCGTCCCCGCGACGGCGACGGGATCGAGGGGAACCCTTTTTGATTGGCCGGCGGGTACTCCGGGTAATGACCGAGTACACCGTCGAGTTCGTCGGCACCGGCGAGACGATCGAGGTGGCCGACACCGAGACGATTCTCCAGCCCTGTATCGAGGAGGGGATCGCACAGGAGTACTCCTGTCGCGTCGGGATGTGTCTCGCCTGCTCCGCGGAGATCGTCGAGGGAGCGGTCACCCAGCCCGCGGCCCGCGGACTCACCGACGCTGAGGCCGAGGAGTACGCGCTCACCTGCATGGCGCGGCCGCAGTCCGACCTCAAACTCGACCGCGGAAAGTACCCGCCGAGCATCGAGGAGGAAACGGCACGGGACGCCGGAGGCGGCCCGGAAGACGCCGGCGGCGCCGACGGGGCGACCGCGGACGACGACTGATCGGGGAACTCGGCGGTATCGGTGACCCGCTTCCGTCCGACGCGGTCGCCGAGCGACCTTCTTCTCCGGTGTGGGCGACCTTCTTCGGCTCAGTCGGCCGTCGCCTCGGCGTCGGTCAGTTGTCGCGCGAGGTGTTCGGCGATGGAGACGTCAGCCTCCTCGACGAACCGCGCGACCTCCTCGCCGTCGGCCGTTTCGACGACGACCGTCGGAATCAGCTCGATCCCGTACGCCTCGACTTGGGGTCCCGCTTTCCCGTCGGGGCCCTTCGTCACGGCGTAGTCCTCGATGCGGTCGTCGGGGACGCCCGCCGCGGCGAGGGCCGCGCCGAACGCCGGGAGCTGTCGCTGACAGTCGATACACCAGTCGCCGCCCCACACCTTGAACCGGTAGTCGTCGGCCGCGAGCGCGTCCAGTACCGCTTCGTCGACGTCTAAATCAACGTCTTGTCCGGGTGCGAGCGTTTCGAGCGTCATACCGGCCGTACGTTCGCAGGGGTTGTAAACGGCGCGTCGGTGGCAACCGACCTCGACCGCGGCGAGAGAGACACCGTCCGTCACCCGCCGCGTGTCGCCGCGGTCCGTCGGGCATTTGAGTGCCGGGCGCGTCAACACAGATAATGCAAGACGACGTTCTGGAGGGGCTCGGGTCGCCGCTGGTGCGGGTCGACTCACCGCCGGGCACCACGGTCGCCGCGAAGGTCGAATCGCGGAACCCGGGCGGCTCCGCGAAGGACCGCCCGGCGTTATACATGGTCGAGGCGGCCGAAGCGGCCGGCGATCTGACCCCCGGCGACGGCATCGTCGAACCCACCTCCGGTAACACGGGAATCGGGCTGGCGATGGTCGGCGCCGTGAAGGGATACGACGTGACGCTCGTGATGCCGGACGGGAAATCGATCGAGCGGCGGCGGCTCATGCGCGCGTACGGCGCGGACGTCGAACTCGTCGACGGCGACATCTCCGCGGCCAAAGAGCGCGCCGACGAACTCGAGCGCGACGCGGGGATGGTCCAGCTCCGTCAGTTCGACAACCCGTCGAACCCCCGGTCCCACTACGAGACGACGGGCGCGGAGGTCCTCGAACAGGTCGAGGACCGCACCGTCGACGCGCTCGTCGCGGGCGTCGGCACCGGCGGGACCCTCACCGGAGTCGGACGACGGCTCCGCGAGGCGTTCCCCGACGTGCGGATCGACGCGGTCGAGCCGAGCGATAACGCGGTGCTCTCCGGGGGCCCAGCCGGCGTCGACGGGTTCCAGGGAATGGGGCCGGGGTTCGTCGCCCCCAATCTCGACGTGGACCTCATCGACGCGGTCCACACGGTCGACCTCGACGACGCGGAAGCCGAGTGTCGTCGACTCGCCGCCGAGGAGGGGATCCTCGTCGGCCAGTCGTCCGGCGCTTCGAACCTCGCCGCCAAGGACGTCGCCGTCGACCTCCGCGAATCGGGCGCCTTCGCGGGCGAACACCCCCTCGTCGTCACCGTCTTCTGGGACAGCGGCGAGCGCTACCTGTCGGCGGGCACCTTCGACGAGTGATCCCCTCGCCGGAACGGACTGCGCCTCGCCGAGGCGGGCGAAACCGTCCGGGACCCGAACGCTAACGACGATCCGGCTCGCAGATCGCCCGTGAGTCAGAACGCCGATCCGACCGCCACATCCGATTCCGAACCCGGCTCCGGCCCGCCGGACCGCCGGTTCAACGGGCCCTGGCTCCGTATCCTCGCGATCGGCGTCGGTGCGTGGGCGGTCCTCTACGCGCTGGACTGGGCGCTGTTGGAGGCCGGGACCCCGGCGGGTGCGGCCGTCGGGTTCGCACACGCCTACCTCCTCGCGCCGCTGGTCGCGGCGGCGATACTCCTCGACGCGCTCTCGCTCGGTGAGCGCGGCGTGACCGACCTCGGACTGTTCAAGTGGCTGTACGCGCTCGTCGCCCTCGTTGCACCGCCGATCGCGGTCGTCTACTACGGCCACCGCGAGTGGCTCAAGCCGGGCGAGCCCGACCTGCTCGGAGGTCCGTGATGGCCGACGACCGCGAACCGGAACCGGACCAACCCGACGGAGGGTCGGCCGGAACCGTCGAAGCCCTCTTTACCGCCCCCGAAAGCGGTGCGCCGCCGGAGCCACGCGACGCGATAGCGATCCGTGCGGACGGCGTCGAAGGCGACCGCTATCGGCTCGGGGAGGGTCACTTCCAGCTCGACGGCTGTCCCGTCACGCTCGTCGCGGCCGAGGCCGTCGAGGCGGTGCGGGCGGAGACCGGAATCGACGTCTCCGACGGGAGACATCGGCGGAACGTCGTCGTCGAGGGATTCGGCCCGGAGATGGACGGTCTCTTAAAGGCGACCGTCGCGGTCGGCGGCGCGCTCCTCCGCCCGACGCGACGGCGGCCGCCCTGTGCACACGTCGAGGAGGTGGCGGGAGCCGACGGACTCGCCTCGGCTCTTAAACACCGAGGCGGGCTCTGTTGTGACGTTGTCGAACCGGGACCGGTCGCCGTCGGAGATACCCTCTCGATCCGGGAGGCGAACCCCCGGTCAGCGGGCGCTGCAATCGCCGACCGGCTCCGGGAACGATCGACCGAAAGCGCGTCCGGCGGAACTCACGACGAGTCCACGGACGGCGGCTCACACGACCGATGAGCTGGCAGTACCGGCATACGGTGCTGTCGCTGTGTATGCTCGCGTTCCTCGTGACGTACTTCGCGCGGTTGGCGATCAGCCCCGTGGTGCCGCTCATCGTCGAGGAGTTCGCGGTGTCGAACGCCGCCATCGGGCTCGCGCTCTCGGGGATGTGGCTGGCGTACGGCGTCTCGCAGTTCCCGAGCGGCGTGCTCGCGGACCGGTTCGGCGAGCGTCGGGTCATCCTCGTCGCGGTCGGGGGGACGGCGTCGATGAGCGTCCTGCTCGCGCTCGCTCCGGCGTTCCCGGCGTTCGTGCTGGCGGCGGTGTTGTTGGGCCTCGTCGCCGGGCTCCATTACGCGGTGGCGACGACGCTACTCTCGCGGACGTTCGACGACATCGGCACCGCGATCGGGCTCCACTCGGTCGGCGGCCCGCTCGCCGGACTGATCGCCCCGGTCGCCGCGGCGTGGGTGGGCGTGCGGTACGGCTGGCGGCCGGCCATCGCGCTCGCCGCGCTCGTCGGGCTCCCCGTGTTCGTCCTGTTCGCGTGGCGCGTCCGACCGACGGTCCCCCGGCGTCCCGACCAGCCGATGCGGGACCGGTTCCGTCTCGAGACGCTTTTCGAACTCCTCTCGCGCCCGAGCGTCCTCCTCCCGCTGTTCGTCGCGATGGTCGGCACGTACATCGTGCAGGGAATGATGTCGTTTCTGCCGACCTTCCTCGTCGAATTCCGAGGGTATTCGACGGGCGTCGCCGCCGGGCTGTTCTCGGCGTTCTTCGTCGTTCGCGCCGTCGCGCAGGTCGGAATCGGCCGGCTCTCGGACCGCTTCGGCCGTGACGCGGCCATCGGCGGGGCGATGCTGGCGGGAGCGATCGGCACCGCCGGGTTCGTCCTCGGACCGGGGGCGGTCGGCGTCGCCGTCGCGGTCGTGCTGGCCGGGGTCGGGTCGAGCTTTTTCTCCGCCATCGACCCGCGGTTCATGGACGCACTCGGGGACGCGGAGCGCGGGGCCGGGTTCGGACTCGTCAGAACCGTCTACACGGTGATCGGCTCCGCGGGCTCCGTCGGCGTCGGCCTCGCCGCCGATCTGTTCGGATGGGGCGTCTCCCTCGGGATTCTGGCGGTGCTGTTCGCCGTCACCGTCGTCGTACTCGCCGCGAACTGGGCGCTGGGAACGGGGTACTAAGGCGTCGCGCGACTCGTCCCGTTCGGCCGACTACTCGTCGGGGAAGATGCTCTCAGGGATGTACGCCGTCACGGTCCAGTTAGGCGCGTCGACGACCTCGCTGATCTTGAGGTCCATCGCGGCCGAACAGAGGATGTACGCCTCGCCGCGAGTGAGGCCGCGTTCGGCCTCGAGGTGGTCGAGCATGTGGCTCGTCGCCTTCTTCGTCGCGTCCATCAGGTCGTCGGCGATTCCGGTCGTCGCGTACATCGGCTCGTCGCGTCCCGTCGGCGTGAACGGCCCCGAGGTCCGGAGCTGCGGCTGGTCGATCGCCATGTCGGTCCGCACCGACAGCCGGGCGGTGACGAACATCGGCGCTTCCACGCCGGTGACGCACACCTCGCCGTCGCCTTGCGCGGCGTGACAGTCACCGGTCGAGAACAGCCCGCCGGCCGCCTCGACGGGGAGATAGACGGTCGACCCCGCCGTCATGTGTTTCACGTCCATGTTGCCGCCGGTGTCGTACGGCGGCAGCGTGTCGTGTTCGCCGTCCTCGCCCGGCGCGACTCCGATGACGCCGGGGAACGGATCGAGTGGGACCTCGATCCCGTTCACGAAACGGCCGACGTCGCCGTCGAGGTCCCAGACGTGGACGTCCGCGTCCGGGAACTCCTCGGGGAGGAGTCCGAGACCCATCTCTCCCGGCAGAAAGCCGGTGTACCCCCAGCCCTTGTGTTGGAGGTCGAGCAGTTCGACTTCGAGCACGTCGCCCGGCTCGGCCCCCTCGACGGCGACCGGTCCGGTCAGCGGGTGGACGGGGTCGAAGCTCACGTTCGCGAACTCCGTCGCGGTCGACTCGACGTCGAGCTGTCGGTCGACTGCGTCGCGACACTCGAACCGGACCACCGCTCCCGACTCGACCGTGAGCACGGGGTCGAGCGAGTTGTCCCACGCCCGGTGGATGTTGCGCTCCGCGTCCGAAAGACGGTGATCGACGGTGTAGTCGCCGCGGGACGACGCTGTGTCCTCCGAGCTCGCATGATGTGACATACGTGATCGGGTGTCGCACTCGAACTGCATAAACACGCCCGTCGGATCGGGCGTCGATCCGGCTCGGTCGGCTGTGGCGGGCCGGTTCGACCGGCCGTGACGGCTGTCGGCCGCGTCCGACTCCCCGGTCGCCGCCCGGGGCTCTGGCTCTCGCCCAAAACTACGAGTCTCCGCGTCACTGAGATCGCCCGTGTACGACTACCACGTCCACTCCACGTACTCCGACGGCTCGTTCCTCAGGTGGATGATCGACGCCGCCGCCGACGCCGGGCTCGACGGGGTCGGGTTCGCTGACCACTGTAACGTCTCGCCGGACGAGCGCGCGGCGCGGCACAAGCGCGCGCTCGGCTTCAACCTCGACCTGACCTACGGGCGGCGCCGCCGCGCTATCGACCGTCTCCGCGAAGATGCACCCATCGAGGTGTACGACGCCGTCGAGATGGACTACGATCCCGCCCACGAGACGGCGATCGCCGCGTTCCTCGACGACGCGGCGTTCGACTACGCGATCGGGAGCGTCCACGAACTCGACGGAGCGAACGTCCACACCCGGTCGCACTTCGCGGACAAGCCGACCGCGGAGCGCCGAGCGCTCGTCGATCGGTACTTCGAGAAGCTGATTTCACTCGTCGAGTCGGAGCTGTTCGCTATCGCCGCACACCTCGACCTGATCGAGCGAAATCCGCACCTCCGCGGGTTCGCGACCGCCGACCACTACGAGCGCGTCGCCGACGTCTTCACCCGATCGCGGACCGTTCCCGAGATCAACGCCGGACGACGCCTCGGCGATTACGGTGAGTTCCACCCGGCGCCGGCGTTCCTCGATGCGCTCGATGCGGCGGGGATCCGTGTCTCCGTGGGTACCGACAGCCACGAACCGGAAGCGATCGGGCGGCGAGCGGCCGAAATCGAATCGGAGCTGTGTCGGCGCGGGATCGACCCGGTTCACATAGAGGCGACGTGAGTCGGAGCGCAGGCGACGCAGGTCGTCGGCGTGTCGAGCTCGACGCTGATTACCGTCGTCAAACGACCAGAATCAGCGGTTCGCGCGCCAGACGAAGCCACGCTTCGTCGCACACCGATAGGCTCGCTTCGCTCGCCTATCGAGCTCGACGTCGGCTTACGCCTCGTCGAACGCCGGCAGACTCGCTGCGCTCGTCTGCCGAGCTTGACCCGACTACACCGGGTCAAACAACGTCTCGCCCTCGACCATCCGCTCCTCGACGACGTCCATGTCGAGCGTCACGCCGAGTCCCGGCTCCTCCGGGACCTCGATGTAGCCGTCCTCGATCACGTCCTCCTCGACGAGGTCGGACCACCAGCCGAGCTCGTACGAGTGGTACTCGACCGCCAGCGAGTTCGGGATGGACGCGCCGACGTGAGCGGCGGCCATCGTCGCGACCGGCGAGGCGACGTTGTGCATCGCGACCGGCACGTAGTACTGGTTCGCGACGTCCGCGATCTTTCGGGTCTCGCGCATTCCGCCGACCTTCGGCAGGTCGGGCGCGACGATGTCGACCGCCTGGTTCTCGATGAGTCGTCGCAGCTCGGTGACGCGGTACCGGTTCTCGCCGACCGCGATCGGCGTGGTCGTGGATTTGGTCACTTCCTCTTGGACCTCGAGGTTCTCCGGCGGAACGGGGTCTTCGAGCCACCACACGTCGTACTCCTCGATCGCGTCCGCGAGCCGTTTCGCGGAGCCGCCGGAGAACGTCCAGTGACAGTCGAAGGAGACGTCGGCCTTGTCTTTCACCCGCTCGGTCACCGCCTCGACGATCTCCGCCTTGTGGCGGATCTCGCCGGGACGCAGGTGGCGGTTCGCGCGGTCCTTCTCGAGCCCGGAGGGGACGTCGAGGTCGAACTTCAGGGCGTCGTACCCCAGCTCGTCGACGACCCGCTCCGCCTCGTCCGCACACGCCTCCGGATCCGCCTCTTCCTCCGTGTGGCAGTCGCAGTAGACCCGCATCTCGTCGCGGTACTTACCGCCGAGCAGCTGGTAGGCGGGCACGTCGAGGATCTTGCCCGCAAGGTCGTGTAACGCGACCTCGATGCCGGAGATCGCCGTGACGGTCACCCCCTCGACCGACCCCTCCCCGGACATCTTCTGGATGAGGTGTTCGTACAGCCGGTCGATGTCGAGCGGGTTCTCGCCGACGACGAACGGTTTCATCCGCTCGATCAGCTCGGGGACGCCCGCGCCCCAGTACGCCTCTCCGGTCCCGACGACGCCCGCGTCGGTGTACACTCTGACGAGCGTCCACGGGAAGTTGCCGTCGACCATCGTCGTCTGCACGTCGGTGATCTCGACGTCACGGCCGCCGCCGCGGGTCCCGGTCACGCCCATCGTCTCCGCGGAGAGCTCACGCATCGTATACTCCGCGTTCGGGTCGTGAAGCGAGTCGTAGTTCCGGCTCATACGTGGGTATTCATTCGGATCAGTGTAAGCTTTTACATCCCGTCTGCTGGCGGCGTCACGTCCCGGGTACGCCCCGAAGACGGATAGGGAGTTTTTCCTAACCCCGCGTCGAACGACGTGCATGGTCGAAATAACCGATTCGCTCACGTGTCTCTTTACCGCGGAACTACAGCCCGACGGCGAGGGCGGCTACACCGTCTCCGTGCCGAAACGCGAACTCGAACACGGCACCGTCAGGTCCGCCGAGACGTACCGAGTCGCCTTGATCGACCGGACCGAGGCCGACACGGACACCGGCGACGAGATCGCCGTCTCGACGCCGAGCAGCGACCGGGAGTTACACAGCGAGAACAACCGGTCGCCGGCCACGGCGTCCGCGTCGGGGCCTCCGGTCTCGGAGGGCGACGTCCGCGACGTGACGATCGAGACGCTCGGCGACAAGGGAGACGGGATCGCGAAGATCGAACGCGGCTACGTCGTCATCGTTCCCGACTCGAAGCCGGGCGATCAGCCGACGGTCGAGATCACGAGCGTCCGCGAGAACGTCTCGTTTGCGAACGTCATCGAGGAGTAGCCGCCTCGCCCCCGCCCCGGCGTCCCAAGCGAGCGCCGCCGTCGCGGACCCTCACTGCGACTCCGGCGGATCGCTTCGCGAGACCAGCTTCCGCAGGTGCGACGGCGAGAAGAAGGAGCTCGGCCGGTCCATGTGGACGCCGATTTCGCCCGAGAGCGCCCAGAGGCCGGCCCGTTGGATCGGCTCGGGCAGGGAGTAGCACGCGCGGATCGCTTTGCCGAGTCGTATCTCTCTTCCGAGCGCGTCGCGCCAGCCCGACTCGTAATCGGCGAGCGTTCCGGGGTCGTCCGGCGCTATCGTCGCCGCGGCGACGTCCGCGGCGGTCATCCCGTAGAGGATACCACCGCCGGTGAACGGCTTCGTCTGTGCGGCCGCGTCGCCGATCAGGAACGTTCGGTCCGTCGTCACTCGGTCCGGCGGCCCCACCGGGATCGCTCCCGAAC
>CAZNOA010000024.1:0-12489 GCA_964574565.1 uncultured Halobellus sp.
GGCTCCGCGCCGCGTGACCTTAAGAATCAGCCACGCGGGGCGGTAGTGGAGCCGGCGGTATCCGGTCCACGGCCGACCGGTCGGGAGCCGACTCACAGCGGATCGGTCGATATCCGCCCCACCGACCACGCGGACGCCGCGCGCCGCCCCTCAGATCCAGAACCGATAGCCGGGCCGATATCCGTTTATGAGAGCGATACCAACCAGCGGCTATGCCAGAGCAGATCGACGTGTTACACGTCGACGACGACCCCTCCGTGCTGGATCTCACAGAGGCGTTCCTCGAGCGCGAACTCGGAGCGGTCGCGGTGACGAGCGTGACGGAGCCGTCGACGGCGCTCGACCGGCTCGCCGAGGACCGGTTCGACTGCGTCGTCAGCGACTACGACATGCCCGGGATGGACGGATTGGCGTTCTTCGAGGCGCTCCGGGAGGATCACCGGAAGATCCCGTTCGTGTTGTACACCGGGAAGGGGAGCGAGGAAATCGCCAGTCAGGCGCTCAACGCGGGCGTCACCGGCTACTTCCAGAAGGGCGGCCCCGACCAGCTCCGCCGGCTCGCGAACCGCGTCGAGCAGGCGGTCGACGAACACCGGACCCGGGAGATCGCGGACCGCTACTCGACCGTCATCGACGCGCTCGGCTACCCCGTGTACGTCGTCGACGAGACCGGGACGTTCGAGTTCGTCAACCAGCCGTTCGCAGACCTGACCGGCTACGACCGCGAGGAGATCATCGGCAGCAAGCCGGGGATGATCAAGGACGACGACGCGGTCCGCGAGGCCGAGGAGCGGCTCGGAGCGATCCTCTCCAGTACCGGACCAGACGTCCAGCAGTTCCCCGTCGATATCGTCCCGAAAGCGGGCGATCCGATCCCGTGTCGAGACCACATGGCGGCGCTTCCGTACGAGGGCGAGTTCTTCGACGGGAGCGTGGGGATCCTCCGCGACGTCACCCGGGAGCGAGAACGGCGCGAGGAGCTGGAGACGAAGACCCGCGCGCTCGACGAGGCGCCCGTCGGGATCACGATCACCGATCCGGACCGACCGGACAATCCGATGGTGTACGTCAACGACCGGTTCGTCGAGATGACCGGCTACGACCGCGAGGAGTCGATCGGCGTCAACTGCCGGTTCCTCCAAGGCCCCGACACCGACGAGGAGTCGGTCGACGAGCTCCGCGAGGCCATCGAGGCCGAGGAGTCGACCAGCGTCGAACTCCTGAACTACCGAAAGGACGGCACGGAGTTCTGGAACCGCGTGAGCGTCGCCCCGATCCGCGGCGAAGACGGTCGCGTCACGGAGTGGGTCGGATTCCAAGAGGACATCACGGAGTTCAAAGAGCGGGAGGCGGCGCTCCAGCGACAGAACGAGCGGCTCGACTCGTTCGCCGGGATCGTTTCACACGACCTGCGGAACCCGCTCAACGTCGCGCAGGGGCGCGTCGATCTGGCTCGAGAGCTGACCGACACCGACCACCTCGATGCGGCCGCGGCCGCGCTCGACCGCATCGAGTCGATCGTCGAGCACACGCTGACGCTCGCCCGCGAAGGCGAGACGGTCGGCGACCCGGAACCGGTCGCGGTCGCGGACGTCGCCGCCGACAGCTGGGAGACGGTCGACACCGAGTCGGCCTCGTTCGAGATCGAAACGGACCGCGACGTGCTGGCGGACCCCGACCGGCTCCGCAACCTGTTCGAGAACCTCATCCGCAACAGCGTGGAGCACGGCGGCGACGACGTCGCGATCCGCGTCGGCGGCCTCGACGACGGGTTTTACATAACCGACGACGGGCCGGGGATCCCGACCGAAGTCAGAGACTCCCTCTTCGAACCGGGACAGAGCGGGGTCGCCGGCAACACCGGATTCGGTCTGGCGATCGTCCGGGAGATAGCCACGGCACACGGATGGACCGTCGAAGCCGTCGAAGGTCGCAACGGCGGCGCTCGCTTCGAGATCCGCGGCGTCGGCCGTCCACACCCGCTGACGCCCGATGCGTAGCCCTCCGGTCGCACCTGTCGCCGCCCGATGCGTAGCGCTCCGAGCAGACTTCCGCTACCCGAGGCGTACCACCGATCGCTCCGCGAACGGTGTGACAACCCGCCGCGTCGGTCGTCATCGCCGAATCGGCTACTTATTACTCTCCGCCGTCCAACGTCACGCCCGTGCCCCGCGACCGCGTCCACTGCGTCGACTGTGGAGAGCCGATCCCCAGCGACGCCCGTATCTGCCCGCACTGCGAGGCGGTTCAGCCGTCGCCGCTCGTCGACGTCGGGGTCGCCGTCGCCGGGGTGTTCTCGTTCGTCTTCGGTGCGATCCTCGCACTGATGACCCTCGGTACGACCCGCCTGCTCGGATTCACGATGATCGTACTCGGCTTCGGCCTCGCCGTCGGCGGTTACACTCGACACATCGACCGGCAGGCCGGCCGGCGGGCCCGATGAGGGGCGCCCGTCTCGCTCCCGCGAGTATTTAAATACGATCGGGAGAAAGAGGGGGTTATGCTCACCCCAATCACCGTCGGGCTGGTCCTCGTCGGGCTGCTCCTCGCGTTCGTCGGCGCGGCGGTCTCGGTGTACGCGGTGACGGTGACCGGCTTTCTCATCGGCGCGGGTGTCGGATACGTCGCCGCACCGAACCTGGTCGGACTGATCGCCGTCGACGGGCTCTTGCTCTCCGCCGTCGGCGTCTTTCTGGGCGGTGCGGTCGGCGGATTCTTCGCGTACACCGGGCTCTCCTTTGCGGTCGTCGGGATCGGCGCGGTCGTCGGCGGCTTCGTCGGTCGCTTCGCGATCGGTCCGCTGTACGCGGCCGACGCGGCCGGGTTCGAGGGGACGGCGCTGCTGGTCGGCGCGACGCTCGCGGGCGTCGGCATCGGTGCGGTGTTCGGCTTCGTAATGAGCCGGACGACGCTCGTCGTCTCGACCGCGTTCATCGGTGCGGCGCTCGCGTCGCGCTCGCTCACCGCCGAGGCGTTCGAGGCGGCCGCGGCTGAGACGACGATAGCGCCCTTGCTGTTCGACGTCACCGCGCCCGCGTTCCTCGCCGTCTTCGTGCTCGGCGTCCTCTCGCAGCTCGGGCTGTTCAAGTTCGGCTACGTGACGAAGCTGATCGGGATCCTGCCCGGCGCGCGGCGGTGGACCGCGAACAACGACCGGGACGCGAAGGCGTCCTGAGTGGGCCGTCGCTGGACGCGCGCGACTCCGAATCCATCGACCCGCGTGCCGACCGATCGACCGCTTTCGGCTACTCCCCGTACTCGTAGAACCCGCGTCCCGTCTTCTTCCCGAGATCGCCGGCCTCGACCTTCCGCTTGACGAGGTAGGCGGGCTTGTAGCGGTCCCCGAGCTCCGCGTGTAGCGTCTCGCTGGCGTCGAGTACCACGTCGAGTCCGATGTGATCGGCGAGCTCCAAGGGCCCCATCGGCGCGTTCGTGCCGAGCCGCATCCCTCGGTCGATGTCGGCCTTGTCGGCGACCCCCTCGTCGTAGGCGCGGACCCCCTCGTTGATCCACGGCATCAGAATCCGATTCGTGACGAAGCCGGGCTTGTCGTCTGACTCCCACGTCTCCTTGCCGAGGTCCTCGGCGAATGCGTGCGCGAACGCGGTGACGGCGTCGGCGGTTCGCTCACCGACGACGACCTCGACGCCGTCCATGATCGGGACGGGGTTCATGAAGTGGAGCCCGACCACGTCGCTCGCGCGGTCCGTAGCGCTCGCGATAGTCGTGATCGACAGCGTCGACGTGTTCGTCGCGAGCACGACGTCGTCGTCGGTGACCTCGTCGAGGTCGGCGAAGATATCGCGTTTCACGGCCAGCTTCTCGACGGCCGCCTCGACGACGACGTCGGCGGACGCGAGCTCGACGAGGTCGGTCGTCCCCGTGATCCGGTCGCGAATCGCGGACGGCTCCTCGTCGATTCGACCCTTCGACGAGAGCCGTTCGAGGCTGTCGTCGATGCTGTCGAGTCCCCGCTCGACGTACTCGTCGTCGATGTCGCGCATCACGACGTCGTATCCGGCCGTCGCGGCGACCTGCGCGATCCCGTTGCCCATCGTCCCCGCCCCGACGACGCCGACGACTTCGATATCGGATAGCTCCCGCATGGGGGTCGCTGTCGCGCCGCGGGTGGTAAGTATTGCGACTCCGCCCGACTGCTCACCCGTGTTATTTTTCCCTGCTGATAATTAACTATCTGAGTAGTAACTTTGACTCGCCCAAATTCGGGCGGAGCCGTCACGAGACGGCCAGATGCGCCCGTTTCTGTTTCTTTACGCCCGCCCGATCGACCACAGTGTTTTTTATTGATGTAACGGGAGTATGAACTGATGCTCCCTCACGCCGCCGCCGACATCTCCCGTGACGGCAAGTCACTGATCTTGGCGTACGACCACGGGCTGGAACACGGTCCGGTCGACTTCGAACCGAATCCCGACACGGCGGACCCCGAACGGATATTCGAGCTCGCCACCCACGAGGCGGTCACCTCACTTGCGGTCCAGAAGGGGATCGCCGAGGCGTACTACCCCGACTACGAGGACGAGGTCAACCTCCTGTTGAAGCTCAACGGCACCTCGAACCTCTGGATGGGTGAGCCGAACAGCGCGGTCAACTGCTCTGCGGCGTACGCCGCCGAGCTCGGTGCGGACGCGATCGGCTTCACGGTCTACGCCGGATCGAACCACGAGGTCGAGATGGCCGAAGAGTTCCGCAAGGCACAGGAGGGCGCCCGCGAACACGACATGGGCGTCGTCATGTGGTCGTATCCGCGCGGTCAGGGGTTGCGGAACGACGGGAGCCCCGACGTCATCTCCTACGGCGCCCGGCTCGGCCTCGAACTCGGCGCCGACGTGGTGAAGGTGAAGTACCCCGGTTCCCCGGAGGCGATGGGTCACGCAGTCGAGATGGCCGGTCCCGCGGACGTCGTCATGTCCGGCGGGACGATGCGCGAGGACGAAGGGTTCCTTCGGAACGTCTCGAACGCCATCGACGCCGGCGCCACGGGCATCGCGGTCGGGCGAAACGTCTTCCAGCGCGACGATCCGGAGCGCATCCTCGACGCGTTAGAGGCCGTCATCTTCCAAGAGGCCGATCCGGCGGAAGCGCTGGCGATCGCCGAAGGCACGGCGTGATGACGGGGTCGGACTCGACGGTCGAGGCGGTGTTCGACGCGGTCGCCGAGACGGCGCCCGAGATCCGGGACGCGCTCCCGGGTCGGCGCGTCGAGAGCGGGACGGACAACCCGTCTGGCGAGAGCGTGATGGCCGGTGACCTGTACGCCGACGAGCTGCTCGGCGAGGCGATCACCGCGATCGACGGCGTCGGCTCCTTCGTCAGCGAGGAGCGCGATGTCGCCGTCGACGCCGGCGGGGCCGTCGGTGAGGGTGCGTACGCGGTCGCGATCGACCCCCTCGACGGCTCCTCGAACCTGCGATCGAACAACGCCATGGGGACCGTCGTCGGGGTGTACGACGCCCCGCTCCCCGCGACGGGGCGCGACCTCGTCGCCGCGGGATACGTGTTGTACGGGCCGATCACGACGATGGTGATTGCAGACGACTCGGGGGTGCGCGAGGAGGTGATCGAGCGGGCGTCGGCCGGCGGCGACGCGTCCGCCGGGGACGATGCGTCGGTCACCCGGTCGGTCGTCGAGGAAGACCTGACGCTCCCGGACGACCCGGTCGTGTACGGCTTCGGCGGGCGCGTCCCCGATTGGCCCGACGATTTCACGGCGTACGCCCGCGAGATCGAGTCCGAGCTGAAGCTCCGCTACGGCGGGGCCATGGTCGGGGACGTGAATCAAGTGCTCATCTACGGCGGGATCTTCGCGTACCCCGCGCTGATCGACGCACCGGACGGAAAGCTCCGGCTGTCCTTCGAGGCGAACCCCATCGCGTACATCATCGAACGCGCCGGCGGGGCCGCGACCGACGGCGAGACCGATATCCTCGACGTCGAGCCCGAAGGCGTTCACGACCGCGTTCCGCTGTACGTCGGCAACGAGGAGCTGGTCGAACGGGTCGAAGACGCGCTCGGCGGCGAGTGACGCGCCGCCGACGGTCGTTTCTGACGCTTCCGGCGGTGATTCGTTTCGGCCCTTTCGGTCCCGACCCGCTCGCTCGCGGATCGTCGAGCTGGGCTTTTTATTATCCCCGTAAATAACACTTTCAATAATTACGAACTAAATTACAAAGTATACGTAAGTAGAACTATCCACTGCGGAGGAACTCAAAAATGGATGTAACAGCGAACGACGAAGGCAAGCCGGTTGTAAACGAAGCGGGAGAGACAGTCGGGATGGTTTCCAGAGTGGAGGGTCACAAGGTACACGTCAACCCGGATCCTGGAATCACAGACTCGATAAAATCGAAACTCGGCTGGGGTGACGCGGACGAAGACACCCATGCCATCGACGACTCCGATATCGCGTCCGTCACCGAAGACGAAGTTCACCTCAAACGATAACGTTCGACACAATGGATCGGCCGAGCGGACGGTCGCTCGGCTGGTAAACGCGGTGTGAACTACCCTACCCTACTCGCTCACGGCTGACGCCGTTCGCTCCTTGAGGGTAGGGCTTCCTGTTTCCACGACGCGCTTTGCAGATACCGAAGTATCCACAGGGAGCGCAGTCTCCACAGGCGTTCCTTCGGAGTATCCCACTCCTACGTCTTCGAGGCCGCGAGAAAGGATGTTCCACGCCGCATTCGCATCTCTGTCCGCCTCAAACCCACACGACGGACAGGAGTGTTCACGGACCCACAACGGCTTGTCCGTCTTGACACCACAGGACGCACACTCTTTCGTCGTATCTTTCGGGTCAACAGAGACGAAGTGCGTTCCTTCACGCTCGCACTTGTATTCGAGCATCCGCAAGAACGTCCCCCACGCCGCGCCTGCGCGGTTCCGTGAATTACCGGGGAGTTCGACCAGCCCCTTCGCATCCAAGTCCTCAACAGCCACCAAGTCGTACTCGGTGGCGTAGTAGTTCGACAACTTGTGGAGGAAGTCGCCCCGCTTTCGCTTGAGGTCGGCGTGGCGTTCGGCTACGACCTGCCGTTGTTTCTCCCAATTCGCAGAGCCGTGTTCCTTCCGCGAGAGGTCGCGCTGTGCGCGTTCGAGCCGTTCGCGCTCGTCGCTAAAGTCGGGACTCTCGATAGCAAACCCATCGGTGTCGTGGGCGTACTTGAGAATCCCCACGTCGATACCAACGACCTTCTCGGGCGTCTCCGGTTTTTCAGGCGTGGCTTCCTTCACGTCGATGCCAAACGTGGCGTACCATTCACCCGTGGGTTCTCGTTTGACCGTGACCTGTTTGATGGTCGCGTTCTCCGGAATGTCGCGGTGGAGGTGAATCGGTATCTCACCGACTTTGCTCAACCACAAGACAGGCCGACCACTCGTATTCTTGAGTTCGAAGCCGGACTGGTTGTAGGTGAGCGACCGATACTCCCGAGGGGATTTCCACTTGAGCATCCCCACGGCGCGTCCGTTCTCCTTCTGCGCGTTGAGCGTGGAGAGGTTGTCGTAGACGCGCTTGACGACCATCTGCAACACTTTCGAGTGAACGTCCCCGAGGTCGTCCCACCACTCTTTGAGGTCGGGGAGCTGTCCTTGCACTTCGTAGCGGGCGGGGATGTCATCTTCCTCGTTGAGCAGGTAGAGGACGTGGTTGTAGAGTTGCCTACAAGTATCGACGTGGTGCAGAAGTGTCTCGGTGAGGGCTTCCGGCGGGTCGAGTCGATACTTGTAGTTGTAGTGCATGGCCTATTCGTCTGGGTCGGGGTCGGAGACGCGGACGACTTTCACGTCGGCCCCGCGCCAGCGTTTGGGAACGATGACGTGGGCACTGTTTCCCGACGGTTTTGCGGTTCCGTCGAGGACTTCTTCGCCTTCGATTTCAAATCTATCCATCGCTGACGTATAGACTTTGGATAAACATAAGAGTGGCGGTGGGCCTGTGGGCCGAGTGTCGGGAATGTATGAGAACTGTGCGGCGCTGTATCCCCTCCCTACTGCGTCCTCAGAAATCGGAGATTTCTGATGTGCGAACGAGAACGGAGTTCTCGTTAACGCTACTCGGTCGCTTCGCTCCCTGCGTTGCTCCTTGAGGAAGGGGAATTAGCGCCTAAATCCAGTTAATCGCCAGTCTTCGACGGATTCAACTCCCCTTTTCCGACATCTTCGAAACGATGCGCGCACCGAAACAGTACAGGCAGCATTTATACCTAATTAAATTAAGCGCACATTAAAATGATATCTCATTGAAATAATATTTATATAAAACCAACTCCGAACACAGACAACCGCCTAGCCGCGTACTACCGGTCAAACCAGAGCCGTGAACCACGATGATCCTCGAATAACGGGTGAACACATCCGTTCGGTCGAAACGCCCACGGGAAGGGTCACTCTCGTCGGCGTCGTCCATGACCACCCCGCGAGCGTGTTTCGGGCCCGAACGACGGTTACGGAGCGCGACCCGGACGTGCTCGCGCTCGAACTCCCGCCGCTTTCGCTCCCGATTTTCGAGCGGTATGCCGAGGATACCCGAACGCCGCCGGTGTTCGGCGGCGAAGCGAGCGCGGCGATCCAAGCGGCGGCGACGGATCGCGTCGTGGGGATCGACGGCCCGACCCCGAGCTTTCTCCGTCGACTCGTCGCGACGCTGTATCGCGACGGCGGCTCACTCGAAACGGCATTGGGCGTCCTCGACGGACTCGCGTCGGTGACGAAGCGCGCGTTCAGGTGTCGCTTCGCCGGCGCTCTCGCCGCGATGACGTCCGTTCGTGTCGAAGTCGACTCACCGGTCACCCACTCGATCGGCCGAACCGAGAGCCCCGAACGGCAAGCGGAGAACGAAGATCGCCAGATCGATCGCGCACGAGCGGTGATGGACGCGTTCGAGCCCTCGCGGGCGTCGTGTTTCAGCGACGAGGTCCGCGAGTCGCACATGGTCGACCGCCTCGACCGGCTCCGCCGTGACCATGACCGAGTCGTCGCCGTGATCGGTCGGCATCACCTCGAGCCCGTCTCTGAGGGTCTCGGCGACCGGGTCGCGGAAACGGCCTCGTCGCAGCCGTCGTAGGCCGAGCGCGTCCGCGGCAGCGGCCGCGAGGGGCCGCTCGCACGCTCCGACGCATGCAAAACTGTTTAGGATCCTCCGCAAATCTTGCGCCCATGAAAGTCCACGTCGGCGCGGCGGCGACGCCCGAGGAGGCCGAAGCGATCGCTCGGTCGCTCGCGGAACACCTCGGTGTCGGCGTCGACGTCCACGTCGGTGACGCGGCCGAGCCGGTAGCGAGCGCCGACCCACCGGAGGCCGACTACCCCCTCGACGACGACCTCGGGCCGACCGACCGCGAGCGCGACCTCCAGGCGGAGATCGACGACATCCTCCAGGGCGGCCCCGAAAAGTACCGCGAGCGGCTCCCCGAGCGGGGGAAGCTGTTCGTCCGCGACCGGCTCGACCTCTGGTTCGGCGGCGACGACGGTACGCGCGGGGCGGGCGACGCCAGCGCCTCCGAGGGCGCTCCGGCTGGCCTGCACTTCGAGGACGGGAAGTTCGCGGCGTTCGACGACTGGCACCCGAACGCGCCAGGTCGCGACGACGAACGCGGGGAGGGCGAGGAAAGCGGAGGGGACGACGAAAGCGGAGGGGACGACGAAAGCGGAGCGGACCACGAGGGCGACCGCCTCCCGGCGGACGGGCTGCTCACCGGGGCCGCCGAGTTCGAGGGGCGTGACGTCCACTTCATGGCCAACGACTTCACGGTAAAAGCGGGGTCGATGGCGGCGAAGGGCGTCGAGAAGTTCCTCCGGATGCAACAGCGCGCCCTGAAGACGGGCAAGCCGGTGCTCTACCTGATGGACTCCTCCGGCGGCCGGATCGACCAGCAGTCGGGCTTCTTCGCCAACCGCGAGGGGATCGGGAAATATTATTACAACCACTCGATGCTCTCCGGCGCCGTCCCGCAGATCTGCGTCCTCTACGGCCCCTGTATCGCCGGGGCGGCGTACACGCCGGTGTTCGCCGACTTCACCGTGATGGTCGAGGGGATGTCCGCGATGGCGATCGCCTCCCCGCGGATGGTGAAGATGGTCACCGGCGAGGAGATCGAGATGGCGGACCTCGGCGGACCGCGGGTTCACGCGGAACACTCCGGCTCGGCGGACCTAGTCGCGCGCGACGAGGAGCACGCCCGCGAGCTGGTCGCCGACCTGATCACGTACCTCCCGAACCAGGCGGGCGAGAAGCCGCCGAAGGCCGAGCCGAAACCCCCGAAATACCCGACCGACGGGATCGACGAGCTGATCCCCGAGTCGCCGAACCGCCCGTACGACGTCCGCGACCTCCTCGACCGCGTCGCCGACGCGGAGTCGGTGTTCGAGCTGAAGGCGTCGTACGGCCCGGAGATCGTCACGGCCTTCTGTCGGATCGACGGCCGGCCGGTCGGCGTCGTCGCCAACCAACCCACGGAGCGCTCGGGCGCCATCTTCCCGGACGCCGCCGAGAAGGCCGCGGAGTTCATCTGGACCTGCGACGCCTACGAGATCCCCCTGCTCTATCTCTGTGACACGCCGGGGTTCATGGCCGGGTCGCAGGTCGAAAAGGACGCGATCCTGGAGAAGGGAAAGAAGATGATCTACGCCACGTCCTCGGCGACGGTGCCGAAACAGACCGTCGTCGTCCGGAAGGCGTACGGGGCGGGCATCTACGCGATGGGCGGGCCCGCATACGACCCCGAGAGCGTCATCGGACTGCCCTCGGGCGAGATCGGCATCATGGGGCCGGAGGCGGCGATCAACGCCGTGTACGCCCGAAAGCTCGCCGCGATTGACGACCCGGACGAGCGTGCCGAGACCGAAGCGCGGCTCCGCGAGGAGTACCGCGAGGACATCGACATCCATCGGATGGCGAGCGAGGTCGTCATCGACGAGATCGTCGCCCCCTCGACGCTCCGGGCGGAGCTGGCGGCCCGCTTCGCGTTCTACGAGGACGTCGAGAAGGAGTTGCCGGAGAAGAAACACGGGACGGTCCTCTGATTCGCCGACTCAGACCAGGACGAGAACCGCGCCCGTGACGGCGTCGAACGCGCCGCTGACGCCGAGAGCGACCGCGAGCAGCGCGCTCGCGTAGACGGTCGAGCCGGCGAACGACGCGGCGACGAACCGCGGCGCGGACACCGACGACCCCGCCGTGGGGACGGCGAGCCAGCCGCGGGTGCCGGGCAGGGCGTTCGACACCGCGACCGCCGGGAGCCCCCAGCGATCGAGCCATCGGCTCGGCGCGTCGAACCGGTCTCCGTCGCCGGGGACCACGGACAGCTCCGAGGGGTCGGCGTCGAACCGGCGGACGGCGACGAACAACAGCAGCTGACCGATCGTCGCGCCGACGACCGCGGCGGCGACCATCGGGAGGAACGCGACGGCGTCGACGCCGACGGCGAGCACCGCGGCGACGAACAGCGTCCGCGTGGGGATCAGCTTCCCGACGAGCGCCCCCTCCAACACGAAGATACCGAGCAGCACGACGGCTCCGTAGGTACCGACGAGCGAGAGCACCACGTCGACGAAGGAGCCGAGCATGAACGATCGTTCGTCGCCACCGCATATAGCTCTTCTACCGCGCGATCTGTTCGCCCGCACGCGCCATGTCGCCGCGTGCGGGCCGCTGTGACGGGCGAGTCGTCGTTCCGACACGGGCGAGTCGGTTTTAAGACTTCGCGCACACGCGACTGTACCAATGATCGATGTCGGCGTCAAAGCCCCCGATTTCATCGCACCGGCCGTCGCCGGCGGACGCGGGGTCGAGCTGGAGCTGTACCGCCTCGTCGACCGCCACGACGCGGTCGCGTTGTGTTTCGCGCCCGCGAACTTCGTCCCGACGTGTACGGCGGTGTTCGCGGCCGTCCGCGACGCGGGCTGGCACGACCGCGAGGAGCTCGCCGTCGTCGCGCTCACCGGCGACTCGCTGTTCTCGGGGTTCGCCTACGCCGACCGATTCGACTTCGAGTTCCCGATCGTCTCCGACTTCCACGGCGGCGTCGCGGACTCGTACGACCTCCTCGCCGCGTCGTGGGAGGGGCACTCCGAGATCTCGCGGCGCGCGACGGTCGTGATCGACGGCGACTGGACCGTTCGGTTCGCGGAGGCGACGACGGACGCGCTCGACCGCCCCGCGCCTTCGCCGGTCCAGAACGCGACCGCGACGCTTCGCGACCTCGGCGTCGACGTCGACCGGCCCCGGGTGAACTACGACGGACCGTGGTGACGGGGTCGCTGTGACTTCATTACATACCCAATCAACACCGCTCGCGGTAGCGCGCTCCCGGGAACGGGCACCCGGCCCGTGACCGGAGCGCGAGGGAGCCGTGGGCGCGGGGCCGCGGCCCCCGCGCGGCCCGGGGGGGACGCCGCGGGGGCGGCGCGGGGGGGTGGGGTTTAAGAAACAAAAAAACGCCGGGTTAGCGCGCGGGTAGGTGGGGG
>CAZNOA010000024.1:12499-15673 GCA_964574565.1 uncultured Halobellus sp.
GCCCCCCCGGCCCCGGCCCCCGGCCCGGGGCCGGGCGGGCGCGGGCGGGGGGGCCGCGGCCCCGGGCCCACGGCGAGGCCGGGGAGGTACGAGGCGGTGCCGTCGCTGGTGGTTCGTATTTACGAAACTCTAACTCTCGGTGATCGCTCTCGTTTCGTTCGTGAGTCCGCTGAACAGCGTGAAGCGGACGCTAACTGACGGTCTGTTAGAAAATGCACCGGCCGAGACTCCACGCGAGCGGGGAGTCAGTGCGGTGTGTGACCGTAAGGGAGTGCACCGGCCGAGATTTGAACTCGGGTTGCAACCATGGCAAGGTTGCGTGATACCACTACACTACCGGTGCGTGCTTCGCATTCGATAGTAGGCCGAGACGAGAATAAAAGGGTTCCGGACGGCTGGCGGGTTTCCGACGGATCGTGTGACGCGCTCTCTCGGATCGCGGGGACGAATCTCCCGCCAGACACCGTGTGAACGCCCCACAGCCCGGAAACGGGACCGCTATCCTTTTACGGCGTGGTCCGGAATCCAGAGGTACAGTCTCGCCACGATGCGTACCGAAGACGGACTCACGATATGTATTCCGTCTTCGGTCGTCCGGGAGGCCGAGGACGCTCGCGAGGCGACTCGCAAACTCGGCTACGTCGCCCGTGCGGCGGCGGTGTTCCGGGCGGATCGACTGGTCGTCTTCCCCGACAGGGAAGGCGAACGCCGACGGGGCGGTGAGTACGTCCGAACCGTACTGGGGTACGCCGCGACTCCGCCGGAGCTCCGAAAGGACCTCTGGGGGGAGCGCGACGAGCTCCGGTACGTCGGCGTGCTCCCGCCGCTCCGCGTGCCGTGGCGGACCGGCTCGACCCCGAACGGGGAAGAGTCGAAAACACAGGGACTCGTGACCGAGGTCGGACCTGAAGGCCGCGTCCGGGTCAATTCCCCGCTGCGGGAACACCCGATCTCCCTGCTCGTTCCCTCCGGAATGGAGGTCGAGCAGGGGGAGCGCGTCACCATCAGGGTCTCTTCGAGAGAACCGGTCCGCGCCCGCATCACCGGAAAGCCGGCGGACGGCTTTCAGGTCGTTAGCGCGGACCTGTCGGCAGCACTCGATGACGGACTCGCCATCGCAACGTCGCGACACGGGGAATCGCTCTCCGTCTCGCGGCTCGGCGAGATCGTCGCGGACGCACGGGAGGCTGGCGGATACACCGTCGCCTTCGGTGCGCCCGGTCGAGGGCTGCCGGAAATGCTCGGGCTGTCGCCCGAGGAGCTCCGCGCGGCCGTCGCCGACGGTCGCCCGGTCGAACCCGATCCGGGGTTCGACCTCTGGCTGAACACGATCCCGGCACAGGGCAGCGGGGTAGTCCGAACGGAGGAGGCTCTGTTCGCGACCCTCGGCTCGCTCACACTCACGGAGTAAACACATGCCACAACCAAGCCGACCACGAAAAGGCTCGCTGGGCTACGGCCCACGCACCCGCGCAGACCGAGAGGTCCCGCGCATTCGCTCGTGGCCAGACGACGACGGGGCCCCCGCACTGCAGGGGTTCGCCGGCTACAAAGCCGGAATGACCCACGTCATGATGGTCAACGACGAGGCCAACTCGCCGCGTGAAGGGATGGAAGAGTCCGTCCCCGTCACCGTCGTCGAGACGCCGCCGATGTACGCGGTGGCCCTGCGCGCCTACGAACAGACGCCGTACGGAATGAAGCCGGTCGAAGAGGTCTGGGCGACCGAGTTCCACGAGGAGCTCGACCGCGCGCTCGACCTCCCGGCCGAAGACACCTTCGAGGAGGACGCCGAGGAGCTGCGTGCGCTGCTCGACGACGACGTCGTCGACGACGTTCGCGTCATCACGCACACGGCCCCCTCGGAGCTCTCGAACGTGCCCAAGAAGAAGCCCGACGTCATGGAGACCCGGATCGGCGGCGGCTCCCTCGAGGAGCGCGTCGACCTCGGTCTCGACTTAGTCGCGGACGGCGGCGCCCACGAGTTCGGCGACGTCTTCCGCGCGGGGCAGTACACCGACGTCTCGGGCATCACGAAGGGGAAAGGGACCCAGGGTCCCGTCAAGCGCTGGGGCGTTCAGAAGCGGAAGGGCAAACACGCCCGCCAGGGATGGCGGCGCCGGATCGGCAACCTCGGTCCGTGGAACCCCTCCCGCGTGCGCTCCACCGTCCCCCAGCAGGGGCAGACCGGCTACCACCAGCGAACCGAGCTCAACAAGCGCCTCATCGACTTCGGCGAGGGCGACGACGCCAGCGTCGACGGCGGCTTCGTCAACTACGGCGAGGTCGACGGCGAGTACGCGCTCATCAAGGGCTCGCTGCCGGGACCGGACAAGCGCCTGCTTCGCTTCCGCCCGGCCATCCGGCCGAACGACCAGCCGCGCCTCGACCCCGAGGTCCGGTACGTATCCACCGCATCCAACCAGGGATAATTCATGAACGCAACAGTACACGACCTGGACGGCGAGGACGCGGGCAGCGTCGAGCTGCCGGCGGTCTTCGAGACCGCGTTCCGACCGGACCTCATCGGTCGGGCCGTCTCCGCCGCACAGGCTAACCGGAAACAGGCCTACGGGGCCGACGAGTTCGCCGGGCTGCGAACCCCCGCGGAGTCGTTCGGCTCCGGTCGCGGGCTCGCACACGTTCCGCGATCCGAGAACGTCGCCCGACGCGTCCCGCACGCGGTCTCTGGGCGCCGCGCCCACCCGCCGAAGGCCGAGAAGGACCAGACGAAGAAACTGAACGATAAAGAACGACAGCTCGCCATTCGGTCGGCCATCGCGGCCACCGCCGACGCCGAGCTCGTCGCCGAGCGCGGTCACGCGTTCGACGAGGACCTCGACCTCCCGCTCGTCGTGAGCGACGAGTTCGAGGGCCTCGAGAAGACCCAGGAAGCCCTCGCGGTCCTCGAAGCCGTCGGCGTCGCCGCCGACATCGAGCGCGCCGAGGAGGGTCGCTCCGTGCGCGCGGGTCAGGGCAAGGCTCGCGGCCGCAAGTACAGCCAGCCGAAGTCCGTGCTGGTCGTCACCAGCGACGAGCCGTCCCGCGCAGCCCGGAACCTCTCGGGCGTCGACGTCGCGACCGCTCGCGAGGTCAACGCGGAGGACCTCGCTCCCGGAACGCACCCGGGCCGACTCACGCTGTGGACCGAAAGCGCCGTCGAGGAGGTGGCAG
>CAZNOA010000025.1:0-15499 GCA_964574565.1 uncultured Halobellus sp.
TCGCGGTGGACGCGCTTTCCCGGACCGGTCTCGTGTTCGATCTCCACGCCGACGATCTCCCCGTCTTCGATGAGCACGTCGGTGACCGGGGCGTGGGTCTCGACACGCGCGCCGTGTTCGCGGGCGTCGGCCGCGTTCGCGACGCAGAGCCGGAAGGGGTCGACCGCGCCGTCGGGCAGCGCGATCGCCTTCTCGACGTCGCGCGCGAGGTAGGGCTCGCGGCGGCGGGCCTCCTCGCCGTCTATCACCTCGACGGGGATGTCACAGGCGCGACATCCCTCCAGCTTCTCTTGGAAGTACTCCTCTGAGTCCTCCGGCCGCTTCACGAACATCCCGCCGGTCTCCTCGACGCAGTGACCGGCGATGTCACGAAGGACGCGGTTCTCCTCGATGCATTCCCGGGCGCTCTTCCGGTCGGAAACCGCGTACCGGCCCCCGCTGTGTAAGAGCCCGTGCATCCGCCCGGTCGTCCCGTGTGTCAGATTCCCCTTCTCGACGAGGACCGTATCGAGCCCCCGCCGCGCCAGGTCCCTGACGACGCCGCATCCCGTCGAGCCCCCGCCGACGACGACGACGTCCACCTGTTGATCCATAGTAGCCCGCTGGAACCCCGCACACTTTACTTTACCTCTTATCTGGACTCAATCATAACTATCAGGGACATTCAAGTAGTGCAATCGTTGGGATCTCCAGTGAGTTTATATACTCTGATTTTTCATACCCGTTCAAGTCGGGATTTTAACAGCAAGATTATTATGGTAGTACATTATGTTCACGAACGGCGTGGTAGCTTCCGTGAAGATATGCCGCGGCGACGGTGACAACGCTCCGCCGCTTCGGACCGCTGTGCCGGGTGCGAGCCGGATACGGCGTTCAGTGGCGGGGGCTCACGGACCGGGTTCCGGGGGGCATGGGACGCGGACGGCGGTGTCGCCGCGGGCGGACCAGCGCCACAGGAGGGATTCGAAACATGACACAATACGTCGGTGCGATAGACCAGGGGACGACCGGTACCCGATTCATGGTGTTCGACCACGGCGGGCAGGTCGTCGCGAACGCCTACGAACAGCACGAACAGATCTACCCCAACCCGGGTTGGGTCGAACACGACCCCATCGAGATCTGGGAGAACACACAACAGGTCGTCTTGGACGGACTCGCGGACGCGGGCCTCGAGGCGAACCAGCTCGACGCGATCGGCATCACGAACCAGCGCGAGACGACGATCGTCTGGGACAAAGAGACCGGTAAGCCGGTCCACAACGCGCTCGTCTGGCAGGACCGCCGGACGACCGACCGCGTCGAGGAGATTCAGGAGGCGGGCAAAGTCGAAGAGATCCGCGAGAAGACCGGACTGGAGTGTGACGCGTACTTCTCCGCGACGAAGACCGAGTGGATCCTCGACAACGCGGAGCCGCTCAAGATGCAGAGCTCGCGCGGCGGCGACCTCCGCGACCGGGCTCGCGAGGGCGAGCTCGTCATGGGGACGATCGACACGTGGCTCATCTACAACCTGACGGGGAACCACATCACTGACGTGACAAACGCCTCCCGGACGATGCTGTACAACATCCGGGAGATGGAATGGGACGACGAGCTCCTCGAAGAGTTCGACGTGCCCAAAGAGATGGTTCCCGAGGTACGTCCCTCGTCCGACGAGGACTACTACGGGCACACGAGCGCTGACGGGTTCCTCGGCGAAGAAATTCCCGTCGCCGGCGCGCTCGGCGACCAGCAGGCCGCGCTGTTCGGCCAGACGTGCTTCGACAAGGGTGACGCGAAGAACACCTACGGCACCGGTGCCTTCTACCTGATGAACACCGGTGAGGAAGCCGTCGCCTCCGATAACGGACTGCTCACGACTATCGGCTTCCAGATGTCCGGCGAGCCCGTCCAGTACGCGCTGGAGGGATCGATCTTCATCGCCGGCGCCGCGATCGAGTGGCTCGAAGACGTCGACCTGATCAACAACGCCGCACAGACCGCCGAGCTCGCTCGGTCGGTCGACTCGACGGACGGCGTCTACATGGTTCCGGCGTTCACCGGACTCGGGGCGCCCCACTGGGACGGGCGCGCTCGCGGCACCATCGTCGGGATGACCCGTGGCACCGGCAAGGAACACATCGTCCGCGCGACCCTCGAAAGCATCGCGTACCAGACTCGCGATCTCACCGAGGCGATGGAAGCGGACTCGGGCGTCGAAATGACCAGTCTCCGCGTCGACGGCGGCGCCGTCAAGAACAACTTCCTCTGTCAGCTCCAGTCCGACATCATCCAGACGGACATCGCGCGGCCGGAGGTCGACGAGACCACCGCGCTCGGCTCGGCGTACGCCGCCGGGCTGGCGGTCGGCTACTGGGACACCGTCGACGAGCTCCGCGACAACTGGCAGATCGACCGCGAGTTCTCGCCCGAGAAGAGTCAAAAAGAGGTTGACAAGCTGTACAGCCGCTGGGACGACGCGGTCGAGCGCTCGAAGAACTGGGCCATCGACGAGGAGGACGAGTAGATGAGTTCCGCCGTTGCGGCCGACGTCGTCGCGCAGTCGTGGAACGTGGGATCGATCGACGCAGTCCTCGACGTGCTGCTCGATCCGACGATCTGGCTCGGCGCGGCGGCCGGCGGAGCGTTCGGCGCCGCGCTCGGTGCGCTTCCGGCCTTCGTCTTCACCGGCTTCCTCGTGATCGCCGGCGTCTTCGGCGGCGATGCGGCCGGCGGAGCCGGAGTCGGCGTCGGATTCGGTCCGGTGTTCGGTCCGCACATCTCCTTCGCTGGCGGTGCGGCAGCGGCCGCCTACGCCGCGAAGAAGGGCGACATCCAGTCCGGATTCGACTACCATAACGGGAAGGACATCACCGTCGCGCTGGGGAGCCGGCCCGACATCCTCGCCGTCGGTGCGGTGTTCGGTGTGTTCGGGATCCTCTTAGAGCAGGTGTTACGGAACCTCGCGATCCCGACCGACCCGATCGCGTTCACCGTCGTCGCCAGCGCGTTCGCCCACCGGGCGGCGTTCGGCTACTCCATCGTCGGTGTCGTCAGCGACAAGGCGAACGGCTACATGGACATGGGGCCGTTCGAGCGCGAGGAGATGCGCGAACCCGGCGAGGTGCCGGGCGACGGCGACAAAGAGAGCGAAGACAGACTCGCCGTCGAGCCGTGGCTGCCGAACATGTACAAGTGGTCACACGTCGCCGCGATCGGTCTCGCGGCCGGTCTCGCGGCCGCTTACGCCGCGATCCAAACCGGAAGCCCGTTCCTCGGGTTCGGTATCAGCGCGGCGACGCTGCTGTTCTTGAACCTCGGCATCGGGAAGATCCCGGTCACGCATCACATGACGTTGCCGGCCGCGACGGCGTATCTCGCGACGGTGGGGACCGGATTCAGTCCGATCGTCTCGCTGGCGATCGCCGGCTTCTTCGGTGTCCTCGGAGCCCTCGTCGGTGAGGCGTTCCAGCGCGTCTTCTACGCGCACGGTGACACCCACGTGGACCCGCCGGCGGCCTCGATCGCGATCACGCACACGATCATCGGGATCCTCTCGATCATCGGGATCCTCGGATCGGCCGTCTGGGTGCCCGGAGCGGTCTAACCACCCGGTTACCGCAATTTTTCACGCAGACGGAAGCACGGACGACAACACGACGTACGCGAGCGCCCCGGAGACGACTCCGACACCGACCGCGGTGAGAAAGGCATGAATCAACAGAAACGTTCCGAAGGCGACGACCGAAAGGACGACCAGTGCCAACCCCGCCGCGCCGTGGTGGTAGTTCCCGGTGACCGGGTGGTCGTGGAGCGGCGTCCGGTCCGCGTCCGGCACCTGCATACTCGCGTAGTAGGGGATATACAGGCGGACGCCGATGGCCGCGGTCGCCGCGACGATCGAGACGAACTGCACGTCGCCAGTCAGCTCCCGTCCGATCAGGAAGATCCCGATCGCGACGAACAGCGCGATCACTTTGCTCCACTTGTCGGCCGTGACGACCGAGTCGTGGAACTGTTGTTCCGACATACCCCCCGAGAAGCGGTCGGGTCGGTTAAGTGTGTGGACGACACGCCGCGCGACGGTGGCTCCGTCGTTCCCGCAGATGCAGACAGCTTCGTGAACGGCCGGTCGCGGTTCGGACCGTTCGAGATGGATTTAACTCACCCCGAGATGAGACACTCGTATGAACACGCTGGGACTGGAGCGAAGCGACGGCCGAAACCTCCTCATCGTCGCGGGCATCGTCGCGTTGCTCGTGGCCGCGACCGCGGACGCGCCGTTCGGCGTGCGAGCGACCGCCGGCGTGATCGCCGGCGGGATAAGCGCCGTCGTCTTCGTGATATCGACGCTTATCATCAACCGCTTCAAACCAGACCACTGGTAACGTCCGCACCGTCGACGCCGGACCACGTTTCGGACCTGTTTTATTCGCGTGTGTCGGAGGTGGACGCGTGAACATCGACGACCGAATCGAGCGACGGCTCGGCTACGACGCCGGCGCCGGCGTCCTCGTCGATCTGGATGCCGTCTCCCCGATATTCCACCTCGAATCGCCGGTCGGTCGGGGCCCGGCGTTCGAGCGGCTGCTGGACGTCTTCGCTCCGGCCTTCTCGGGGTCGCTTCCCCCGAGCCTCTACGTTCACGGCCCGAAGGGGAGCGGCAAGTCGGCCATCGTCTCCGCGCTGTTCGAACGGCTCGCGGCTCACAGCGGTCCGCGACGAGCGATCCAGACCTCGACGCGGGCGGTCGAGTCGACGCTTCCGGGGTTCGTCTACGTTGACGCCCGGCGAGCCTCGACGCGATTCCGTCTCTACCACGACATGCTCGCTGAGATCAGCGACGATCCGGTCCCCGAACACGGCGTCGGCACCGACGAACTCGCCGACGCGCTCCGGAGCGGGATCAGCACGGGGCCGGACGTCGTCGTCGCGGTCGACCACGTGAACGAGCCGGAGACGGCGAGCGCGACGACAGTCGTCGACTGGCTCATCGATATGAGCGACCAGGTCGTTCCGGTCTGTCTCGGCCGGGACCCGCCGGACGCGATCGAGTGGGACCCCGACGCCACCGTCGCTTTCGAGCCGTACCGGCGCCACGTCCTCGTCGAGCTGTTGACGAGTCGGTGTTCCACCGGACTCGGCCGCGACGCGCTCACGCACGACCAGATCCGCGAGATCAGCGAGTGGGCGGAGGGTGACGCCCACGACGCGCTCGCGGCGATCGCGGGGGCGGCGGTCAGCGCGGAGCGCGCGGGGGCGTCGACGATTCGATCGGCGGACCTCGATACGGGAATCGACGCGGTGCCGAAACCCTGCGTCGCGCTGGGGCGAGTCCTCGCGCTCTCGGAGAGCCGCCGCCGGCTCCTGTACGAGCTCGTGAGCCTCCCGGATGAAGCGCGGTCGTCGGTGAGTGCGGCGACGGAGACGATCGCGTCGCGGCCCGCCGTCGACCTCTCTCCGTCGACCGTGCGCCGAGTGCTCTACGAGCTCGCGGACGCGGGGTTGCTCGACCGCGTGACGGTCGCGAAAAGCGACGGAAAGGGGCGGCCGCCGAGCCGGCTGGTTCCGCGGTTCCCGACGCTCGTGTTCCGGGAGCTGTTCGACCGACCCTCCTGGTCGGTCTGATCGAACGGGTTCCCGCGTCGCCGTCGCCGGGAAGCGGAACACAGTTGCGCCCCGAACCCCGAACGACGGCCATGGTTCCACCTCTCGCGTTGGATATCGACGGGACGCTGACGACGCCGAGCGGCCGGATCGACCCCCGGGTCTTCGAACTGCTGCCGGCGTGGGACGCGCCCGTCGTGTTCGCGACCGGCAAGTCGTTTCCGTACCCGGTCGCGCTGGCGCACTTTCTCGGTCGCGAAGAGCGCGTCGTCGCCGAGAACGGCGGCGTCGTCCACGTCGACGGCGAGACGACGGTCCTCGGTGACCCCGCCGGCGCGCGCGCGGCGATCGAGGCCTTCCGAGAGCGCGGCGGGGACCTCGGATGGGGCGCGGGCGACACCGTGAACCGGTGGCGCGAGACGGAGGTCGCGGTGTCCGTGGACGCCGACGAGCGCCTGCTGCGCGAGGTCGTCTCGGCGGTCGACGCCGACCTCGAAGTCGTCGACACCGGCTACGCGTACCACGTCAAGTCGCCGGCCGTGAGCAAGGGGCGCGCGCTCCGCCGCGCGGCCGCCGCGCTCGACAGTTCTCCCGAGTCGTTCGTCGCGATCGGCGACAGCGAGAACGACGTCTCCACGTTCGAGGTCGTCGGCGAGTCGTACGCCGTCGCCAACGGCGACGCCGCCGCGCGAGGGGCGGCCGACGTCGTCACGGAGGAGTCGTACGCGGACGGGACCCTCGAGGTGCTGGCGGCCCTGCGCGAGCGCGAGGAGTGAGCCGATCGGTGGTGCTGTGCTACGACCCGTTCCCGCTCTCGCTGCTCGTCCCTTCCACGCCGAGCGCGTCGAACAGCTTCCGTCGCACCGCCTCCTCGGTCAGGTGGAGCAGGGTGTCGCGGTTCTCGCCGCTCGTCTCGATCCCGGTGAAGATGCCGAGCGGGATCTCGAGTGACCCCTGCGTGGAGTGGCCGGCCGCGTCGCCCATCTCCGAGAACGCCTCGTCGAGTACGTTCCCGATGTTCAGCCGGATGTCCTTCGAGCGGGCGGCGAGGTAGATCGTGTCGTCCGCGATCCCCAACACCGCGGTCGTCGTGATGCCCTCGAGGTTGAGCAGGTGTTGGGCGGCCTGCGCGAGCGCCTCGCGGTCCCGGATGAAGCCGGCCGTCGAGAAGAGGTGGCTCCCCTGCACCTCGCGGTTCTGGATCGCCTCGGCGAGCACGTCGAGCGTCTCCGGTGACATCGAGGGCGACTCCACCTGTTCGAGCGTGTCGTGGTTCGCGAAGGGGTGGAGATACGCGGCCGCCGTCAGGTCGGCCGGCGTCGTGTCCCGTTTGAAATCGAGCGTCTCCGCGCGGATCCCGTAGAGCAGCGCCGTCGCGACGGCTTCGGTCGGCGACTGGTCGAACTCCTGGAGGTACTTCGTCAGAATCGTCGACGTCGAGGAGACGTTCGTCCGCACGTCGACGAACCGCGCGTCGAACGGGACGTCCGCCTCCAAGTGGTCGATGTAGATGTCGATCTCCGCGTCGAAGTCGAACCCGTCGTCCGCCGACTTCGCGAGGTCGACCGCGGCGACCGTCTCGTACTCCGAGAGCGCCGGTGCCTCCGACCGGGCCAACAGGTCGATCCCGAGGAGGTTGACGAACGCCCGGTTCTCCTGGTGGCCGACGTCGCCGGTGTAGAGGATGTCGGCCTCGACGCCGAAGGCGTCGGCGATGGCCTGTAGCGCGGTCGCCGAGGCGATCGAGTCCGGCTCCGGATTGTCGTGGGTGAGGATCGCCATCCGCCCGCCGCCGGTCTCGATGATCTCCGACAGCTGGCGCGCCATGTACTCCAGTTCGCCGGTTTCGAGGGATTGTAAGGCGCTGTCGGCGATGACGGTCGACGGGTTGATCACGACGTCTGCGCCGCGTTCGCGGAGCTCGTCTTCGCTGACCGGATCGGAGGCGCGGACGACCACGTAGTGGTCGCCGCCGGTCTCACGTACCGCCGAGACCGCGGCTTTGTTCGCCTCGACGTCGCTCGCGAGGATTAACACGATATCCCTGTCGGCGAGCTCGTCGACGACATCCGGCTCGGCGATGTCCTGAACGCGGGCGTTGAGGTCCTGATCGCGGAGGGCCTCGACCCGGCTCTCGTCGCGGTCCAAGATGAGCACGTCCTTCCCGCGATCCGTCAGCTCCTCTGCGACGGCGTGTCCGACGCTCCCGCAGCCGAGAATCGCGTACCGCGTCCGTGCTGATCCGGATGCGCTGCTACTCATTGCATCTGATTTCCGCGGGGCGACACTTAACGAGTCCGCTCTCCGCGCGCGTCCGACGAGACCGAGGTCGATGGGGGAGGACGGCCGCCGAAGCGGGAGGTGACCGCGGTCGCACGTCGCCGAGACGAAATCTCCGCGGTCAGGACGCCGCCGGCTCCGATTCGTCGGTCGGTTCGGTGGCGACGTCGGAATCCGGCTCCGCGGCCGCACGCCGCCGGTTACGGATCAGTCCGACCACCAACATGGCGCCTCCGATCCCGCGGAGGACCAGGTCGTTCGTCAGGGTGTACAGCGCCACCTCGGGCCCGAAGAGACCGACGCCCGTGCTCAGCGGCAACAGCACCATTCCCGGCACCGACAGCAACACCGCCGCCACGAGCAGCAGCGTCCGCGAGACCCGAGAGACGTCGGTGTGGTAGTAGCCGATGATCGCGACGCCGAGCGCGTAGACGCCCGCGAACATCGCGATTATCGGTGCGACGACCTCCGGAAGGAAGAAGCCGAGATCGGTCACGTCGGCCATCGTGATAATGGACGACCCCTCCTCGCGCGACCGGAGCAGCAGGATCCCCGGCGCGAAGACGAACGCGAAGGGGACTAGGATCTTGTTCAGCGACAGCAGGAACGCCGTCTTCCCGGTCTCGAACGGGTCCGACTTCGCTATCCCGGCTGCGGCGTACGCCGCGACCATAACCGGGGGCGTCACGTCGGCCATGAGCCCGAGGTAGAGCACGAACAGGTGGACCGCGAGGATCGCGATCCCGAACTCCGGGAGGACGGGGCCGAGGAGCACCACGATGATGATGTACATCACCGTCGTCGGCATTCCCATCCCGACGATCACCGACGCGATACCCGCGAGGATGAGCAACAGCACCAGCGACCCGCCGCTCACGTCGAGGATCAGTGCTCGCAGGCTGCCGCCCAAGCCGGTGATGCCGATGACGCCGGGAATGATGCCGGCGGCCGCGACCGCGACGACGACGATCGTCGCGGTGCGGGCGCCGTTGTCCATCGATTTCAACACGAACGCGGTGAATCGACCCGCACGGGAGTTCGCGAGCGCCATGCCGGTCTTCTCGTCGAACGACGCCGCCGACTCCTCGACGGTGTCGTCGAGTTCGAGCAGCGGCGCCGATCCGCGAGGATCCGCCACGAGGAACAGCACGCTGACTGCGGTGACCACCGTCGGCAGCGACGACACCGCCTCGCTGATCGCGCCGAAGGCGGTGAACGTATCGCCGCCGGCGGGTATCCCGCCGTACAGGAGTTCTCCGGGCGTGGTTCCCGTGTAGTACAACGAGACCGCGTAGAGCGCGAATCCGCCGGCGATGCCGCCGACGAGCGCCGGGCCCGTGCGCTCGTTGTACGCGGCGACCATCGCGATCAACGCGACGGTCGCGGCGATGGTCAGCCATCCGGCGCGCCCGACGGAGAGCCTCGCGATGACGAGGTAGTACAGCAGGAGCCCGAGCGGAACGAGGTAGAACCAGCCGCGCCGCATGTGCGGGCCGATGTCGAGCAGTTCGCTCCGGTTGAGTCCGCCGATCCCCTCTTTGGCCGCCTCGAAGTGAACCATCACCCACATCCCGAAGAAGAACGCGAGCGCCGGCAGCGTCGCCGCGATGACGACCTCACGGAACGGCGTCGCGGTGTACTCGACGATGAGGAACGCCGCCGCCCCCATCACCGGCGGGAGGATCTGCCCGCCCGACGAGACCGACGACTCGACGGCGCCGGAGAACTCCGGCGAGTAGCCCGACCGCTTCATCAGCGGAATCGTCAGCGCGCCGGTCGTGACGGTGTTCGCGACCGACGACCCGGAAAGCATCCCCATGAAGCCCGAGGAGACGACGCTGGCTTTCGCCGGGCCGCCCTGTCGCGTTCCGGTGATCGAGTACGCGAGGTCGATGAACCACTTGCCGGCCCCCGACATCTCCAGGAACGCGCCGAAGAGGATGAAGATGTAGATGAACCTGACGGAGACGCCGACCGGAACCCCCAAGATCCCCTCGACGGTGTACCAGAGGTTCTGGACGATCTGGTCCCAGCGGAGCTGCGAGGTGGAGAACATCCCGAGCCCCGGCGCGTCTCGGGGGATCAGGTACCCGTACTTCGCGTACAGGAGGAACACCGAGACGAGCAGGGTCAACAGGAGCCCGAGCGAGCGGCGGGTCGCCTCCAAGACGAGCAGGATCGCGAGCACGCCCATGAGGTACGCGAACGGGTATTCGGCGAGGGCCCCGAACTCCGCGAAGGCGAGCCACGGATACGCCTCGCCGAGCGTTCCGGCCCCGCGGAGCCCGCGGACCCGAACGACGTTGGTCACCTCGTTGTATCGGGTGATGTAGTAGGCCGTCGGGAGGAACGACAGCGCGATCAACGCGAGGTCCGAGGGCGTGATCCGCTTCGACTCCGCGTCGACGAAGACCCATCGGACGGCGTCGTGGACTCGGGTGACGCCGCGGTCGATCGCGCCGGCTCCGACCCGCTCTCGGATCAGGGGCGGGACCGCCGCCAACCGACGCGTTATCGGACCGTTACCGGTCGAACCGGGGAACAGAAGAAACGCGAGGATCAGCGCGAAGTTGACGTGGATCGCGCGGATCTGGAGCTGGGCGAGCGCCGCGATCCGGATCGTGTCGTATCGGGGGATAGTGAACTCGAAGACGAATCCCCGGGCGGCGATCCACAGCTGGAACGCCGAGAAGACGATCCCGACGACCGCGACCGCGACGGCCGCGATTCCGCGGAGCGTTCGACGCTTGTCTATCTCCTCGAAGACCTCCTCGGCGTCCGCTTTGGCCTCCGGGCTCGGTCCCGTCTCGGTCGATGTGTTCGTCGTCACGTGAGTATCCTCCGCCGTTGTTGCACCGTTATCTCGACCGCTCCGCCGTCGGAAAGCGCGGCGATATCGTACCTGGTCTCGTCGACGATGAGGTCGTGATCCGCGACCGCACCCGTCTTGACACGGAGTGTCTCGTATTCAACTCGTGGGGGTTCATATACGTATCGCCCGTCGCGTTGGGTCACCTCGGCTTGGGCCGGGAGTCCGGCCCCGAACGAGCTGAACTCCATGCGAACCGAGACGAGCCGGTCGTCGCCGACAGCGTACACGTCTCGTACCACGGTCTGTTCGACGCTGTGCGTGTATTCGAGCGTGATCTCAGCGCCGTCGGCGACCGGCGAGACGACGAGCTCCTCGCCGCGCTCGTCGGTGACGACGACCGTCGGCTCGGGGTCGAGGCCCGCGGTGAACCCGCCGGCGGACGCGGCGGTCGCGACGGTGACGCTCAGCAGAACAGCGGTCGCGGCGAGGAGGACGACCCTGACGGCCCGCCCTCCGTCGGCGCCGTCGAAGAGCCGCGACCGGAGGGTCACGCTACTGGAAGTAGCGGGCCGCGCCCTCGTGGAGGTCGATGGACATCCCGTCCTGTCCGGACTCGCGGTTGATGAAGTCGGTCTTGATCGACAGCCGGTCGACGTTCTCGAAGATCGCCTCGCTGACGTCCTCGACGATGTCGGCGCTGTACTCCTCGCGGGTGGCGATCATCGCCTGGACGGAGACGGTGTCGACGTCGTCACCGATTCCCTCGTAGGTGCCGCCGGGGATGGTGTCGTCCGCGAACCAAGAGGCGTCTGCGCGTGCCGCCTCGCGCTCCTCCTCGGTCATGTTCAGGATCTCGATGTCGGCGGTGGTCGCCAGCTCCTCGACGGCACCGACCGGCCAGCCGCCCACGACGAACGCCGCGTCGACGTCCCCGTCGCGGAGCTGGTCGGCCGCCTGCGTGAAGTCGGTGTTCTGCTCGTCGAAGTCGTCGGGGGTGATCCCGGCGACGGATTCGAGGATCTGGAGCGCGTTCACCTGCGTCCCGCTTCCGAGGTCGCCTGTGTTGATCGCCATTCCCTCCATGTCGGCGATGGAGTTGATGTCCGAGTCCGGGTTGACGATAACGTGGATCGTCTCCGGATACAGCGTCGCGACGCCGCGGAGGTTCTCGATCGGGTCGCCCTCGAACGCTTCGAGGCCCGTCCCGTTCGCGGCGAAGTAAGCGATGTCGTTCTGAATGAGCGCGAAGTCGGCGTCGCCGCCGCCGAGGCTGCCGACGTTCTCGACGGACGCGCCCGTCGAGGAGACTTCGACGTTGTAGTCGGTCGTGTCCTCGATGATCCCCTCGAACTCCCCGGACAGCGGGAAGTACGTCCCGCCGGTGCCGCCTGCGTGCCAGCGGATGACGTCGGCCGGTTCGTCATCGCCGTTATCGGCGTCGTCAGCGCTGTCGTCAGCTGGTTCGTCGTCCGCACAGCCTGCGATACCGACTACACCGGCCGCCGCTGCTCCGCGAAGGAGCGTTCGACGATCAAACCGTTCCGTTATTGGGTCGTTTGACATACAACTGTATTTCAAACTAAAAGAACATAACCATTTTCATTGCGTTCCGGACAGTGTCATATTTGGACATGTTTTTGCCCACTGGCGTCGAAAACAGACGAACCCTCACTTCGGGTTTCGTGATAGTATTCTAATCGATTATTTTTTCAGATCATGTTAAACAAATTTTTTGTGTGAGTGGATGAAATTCTGAGCTTGGCCGGTGATAACGGCCATGTTCCGAGCATGACGAACGACATCAACCGAGCAAACGGGGAGCAACGTACCGACACAGACACCGACGACTCCGTGGCGAATCGCCGTCAGTTCCTCGCCTTGACGGGGGCGACCGCGGGAGCGGTCCTGCTGGGTAGCGGCTCGGTGTCGGCGGAGTACCAACCGGTCACCGACGTTCCGGGGTTCGACTGTGACCATCCCCACTTCACGTGCGGGCGGGAGGTGTCCGCCGCGAGCGGCATGGTCTCCACCGTCGATCCCATCGCCGGCGGCGTGGCGGCGCGAATCCTCCGAGAGGGAGGGAACGCGGTCGACGCGTCGATCGCCTTGCAGTACGTCCTCACGGTCACACAGCCGCACGGGTCCGGTATCGGCGGTGGCGGGTTCATGGTGATCTACGACGCCGAGACCGAGTCGGTCGAAATCGTCAACAGCCGGGAGCGCGCCTCCAGACGCGCGACCCCCGACCTGTTTTACGACGCCGAGGCGGAGGAGTACTCCCAATCCATCGAGACCGGCGAAGCGATGGGTGTCCCCGGGACGGTCGCGGGGCTCGAAACGGCTCGCGAGGAGTTCGGCTCCCGGTCGCGGAGCCGACTGATATCCCCGGCGGTTCGGCTCGCTCGGAACGGGTTCACCGTCGACGCGTTTCTGGCCGAGCAGATCGCCGGCAACGTCGACAAGTTCAACGAGGCCGCCATCGAGGCCTTCAGCGACGACGACGGAGCGCTCTACGAGGCCGGCGACAGGATGACCAACCCGGACCTCGCCGACACGCTGGACCGGATCCGACGACACGGTACAGACGGGTTCTACGACGGTCCCGTGGCCGAGGACCTCGCAGAGACGATCCAATCGTACGCCCGCGACCCCGACCAAGCGGTCGATCTCGACGACCTCGCGAAGTACTACGTCACCCGCGAGGAACCGGTTCGAAAGGAGTGGTACGACGTGGAGCTCGTGGGACAGCCGCTGCCCAGTTCCGGGCCGTCGGTCGTGTCGATGATCCTCCGGATGCTCGAGTTCCTCGATATCGACGAGTACGAGCTCCGCTCACCGGAGATGTACCACCTGATCGCCGAGACGATCTACACCGCGTGGGCCGACCGCATGGAGTACATGGGGGACCCCGAGTTCGTCGACGTCCCGATCGACGGTCTGCTCTCGGACGCGTACCTCGAGAGCCGCGTCGCCGACATCGAGTTCGGTCAGACGGTCTTCCCCGAGGAGGGGCCGATGGGTCCGGGCGACCCGGACGCGGACGTCGCGGCGAGGCTCGGCGCCACGCGACCGTTCGCCGACGGGGGGCAAACGACGCATTTCTCCGTGGTGGACCAGTACGGGAACGCCGTCTCGTACACCTCGACGATCGAGCGGTTCATGGGCTCCGGGAAGATGGTTCCCGGCCGGGGCTTTATGATCAACAACGAGCTGACCGACTTCGATGCGGAGCCCGGCGGGGCGAACGCTCCGGCGGGATGGAAACGGCCGCTGAGCAGCATGAGCCCCATGATGGTGTTGCGGGACGGTCGACCGGAGTTCACGGCCGGCTCGCCCGGCGGCTGGGCGATCGTCTCCTCGACGATGCAGGCGATCCTCTTCCGGTACGCGTACGGGCTCGGACCGCTTGAGTCGATCACCGAGCCGAGCATCTACACCCACTCGTTCGGGGGGGTCTCGTGGGACGAAGGCGTCCCCGGGTCCGCCCGTGAGACGCTCGCGGAGTGGGGTCACGACGTCGACGAGGAAGCGAGCACGCTCGGGAACGTGCAAGTCATCGACATCGGAGCGGACACGCTGACCGGCGCCGCCGACCCGAACCGGGACGGGCAGGCGGTCGGCTACGAGCGGCCGGGTCGCGACCGGGGCCGGGTCGGCAGCGAGGAGTGATCGGGAGCCGCGGCGTTTGCGGGGGCGATCCCCCCTTCGTGCGAGCGGAACCGACGCTGTGGTGTCTGGCGATCTCACACGCCATCGGAGCGGCGAAAGGAAACAGTTTTTAAACTAACACCGATAGGTGACGATGAGGGCCGGTAGCTCAGTTAGGGAGAGCGACGGACTCTTAATCCGTCGGTCGCGTGTTCAAATCGCGCCCGGCCCGCTTTCTCACCGCGCACAGTATCGCGAGCGACGCGCACTGCGCATTCGACTCGGCCTTTTATATTCGGCGCCGGAGACGGGTGGGCCATGGGAACGCTCGACGACACGACTGCGCTGATCACGGGTGCAAGTTCTGGCATCGGCGAGGCGACCGCACACGCGTTCGCCGAACGAGGGGCAAACGTCGCGCTGGTGGCGCGCCGGCGAGAGGCGTTGGAGTCGGTCGCCCGGGAACTCGAGAGCGACTACGACGCCGCCGCGATCGTCGTCGACGGTGACGTGCGAGAGCGCTCAACCTCTGAGGCGGCGGTCGAGGCCGTCGTCGATCGGTTCGGCGGGCTCGATGTCGTCGTCGCCAACGCCGGCGTCGGTCGCGGGAGCGACGTGGAGACGATGACGGACGAGGAGTACTTCGCCATGCAGGAGACGAACGTCGACGGCACGTTCTTCCTGACGCGCGAGGCCCTGCCGCACCTCAAGGAGCGTGCGGGGACGCTCGTCGTCGTCGGCAGCTTCGCGGGGCAGTTCCCCCGGTCGTTCAACCCCGTCTACGCCGCGACCAAGTGGTGGGCGCGCGGGTTCGCTCACAGCGTCGCCGCACAGGTCGGGGACGAGGGCGTCGCCGTCTCCGTGGTGAACCCCTCGGAGGTCCGCACCGAGTTCGGCAGCGAAGACGGCGACCCCTTCGAGGAGCGATTCGAACCCGGAACGGTGACGGAGCCGTCAGAGGTCGCGGAGGCGATCGCGTTCGCGGCGACGCGAGAGGGATCCTCAGCACAGGAGATCGACCTCTACCGGCGCGATAAGTTCGCGGAGAACCTGTGACTCGCCGGGCCGACCCGACGGAGCCGTTCGGTGACGGCTCGCGTGGGTCTTCGAATCGTAACCCCTTTTAAACGGCTCCGCGGCGATTCGGTGTGAGCAACGCCGACCGCCGAA
>CAZNOA010000026.1:0-15267 GCA_964574565.1 uncultured Halobellus sp.
GAGAACGCCGACACCTACGAGGAGAACGCCGACGCGTACACCGACCGAATGGACGGGGTCCACGAGGCGTTCGAATCGCTCGCCGAGGACGCCGACCGCGACGTCGCCGTCCTCGCCGGCCACGACTCGTTTCAGTACCTCGAGCGACGATACGACTTCGAGCTCCGGACGCCGGTCGGGATCTCTCCGGACGCCGCCGAGTCGTTCGAGGATATCGCCGGCCTCATCGAGGTCATCGAGGAGCACGACATCCACACCGTGCTGTACGACCCGTTCGAGGCGCCCGACCCGGAGACCGACGTGCCACAGATGATCGACGTGATCTTCGAGAACACCGACGTCGAGAGCGCAGAGCCGCTCACGCCGGCGGAAGGAACCACGCCGACGTGGCAAGACGACGAGTGGGGGTGGGTCGAGCAGATGCTCGAAATCAACGTTCCGTCGCTCCGAACCGCGCTCGATGCGTAAGATGAATGTAGGTGGACTCGTTGAAGACGCTAAGCGCGTGGATCAAACGGGAACTGCGAAGATGACGATGCGAACGAGCACAGCGGTGCCAACGACGCCGGTCACGGAGCGATCGCGGTGAGCGAAGTCATCGACGTCGAGGACGTCACGTTCAGTTACGGCGATACCGTCGCCGTCGAAGACGTCACCTTCTCGGTCGACGACGGGGAGTTCCTCGGGCTGATCGGACCGAACGGCTCCGGGAAGACCACCCTGTTGCACCTCATGCTGGGGCTGAACGAGCCCGACTCGGGCTCGCTGTCGCTGTTCGGAACGCCCGCCCACGAGTTTGAGGAGGGAGAGCGTATCGGGTACGTCGGCCAGCGGGCCGCCGACCGCGGCGACGCGATGCCCGTCACCGTCCGCGAGACGGTGTTGATGGGGCGGTTCGCCCGCGCCGGTCGCTCCCGACTGACGGACCGGGACCGCGAGATCGCTCACGAGGCGATGCGGACCGTCGACGTACTCCCGCTGGCCGACCGGCGGGTCAGTTCGCTGTCGGGCGGCCAGCGCCAGCGAGCGTTCATCGCCCGGGCGCTCGCTTCCGAGGCCGACATCCTCGCGCTCGACGAGCCGACCGTCGGGATCGACGCGAACTCGCGAGACCGGTTCTACGACCTCCTCGACGAGCTGAACGACACCGGCATGACGATCATCCTCATCGAACACGACATCGGCGTCCTCACGAAACACGTCGACACGGTCGCCTGTATCAACGTCGAGCTGTACCACCACGGAGACACCGTCTCGTTCCTCGAGAGCGACGCGCTGGCCGACGCCTACGGGCGGGCCAGCGGAATTCTCGAGCACGACCACCAATGAGCGTCGAGTACGACGAAGAGAGCGGCGCGGAGCGCGACGCCGAACCCGCGACCGCGAACAGAGCGGTCTCGTCGCGCGAGCTCGCCGAGCTCGTCGGCGTCGGGCTCGTCGGCGTCCTGGCAGTCTGCATGCTGGGATTCCTACTGTTGGACTGGATGCGAGACGCGCCGGGGGCGGTCGGGGCGGTCGCGGACGCGTGGTTCGCGGGATTCCTGACGTTCGGCGCGTGGGTCGACTTCTATCTCGGCACCAACGTGTTCCGCCATCCGTTCGTGTGGCGCGCCGCCGCGACGGGCGTCCTCGTCGGCATCGTCGGCCCCGTCGTCGGCGCGTTCCTGGTCCATCGGCAGATGGCGCTGATCGGCGAGACGCTCGCGCACACCGCCTTCGCGGGGGTCGCGTTCGGTATGCTCTTCGTCGCCTTCGGGGCGGGACTCGCCAGCGGAGCAGTGGCGCTGTTCGGATCCAGCGGAACCCTCCTTCTCGTCGCGCTCGTGGTGAGCGCGGTCAGCGCGCTCGGACTGCAGTGGCTGACTGACCGAACCGACAGCTACGGCGACGTACCGATCGCTATCGTGCTCACGGGGAGTTTCGCGGTCGGCACGCTCGTGATCAGCTGGAGTCGGGACTTCATCTCCATCGCGATCAACATCGAGGACTTCCTGTTCGGGAGCCTCGCGATAGTGACCGCCACGGGCGCGAGACTCGTTGCGCTGCTGACGCTGGTCGTCGTCGGGGTCGTCCTCTACAACTACAAGCAGTTCCTGTTCATCACGTTCGACGAGCGCGCCGCCCGCGTCGCCCGCCTGCACGTCGAGCGGTACAACGCCCTGCTCATCGTGATGACCGCGACGGTCGTCGTCGGCGCGATGCAGATCCTCGGTGTCATCCTCGTCGCCGGGCTGCTCGTCATCCCGGTCGCGGCCGCCTCCCAGATCGCACAGAGCTTTCGAGAGACGTTGTACCTCTCGGTCCTCGTGGGGCAAGTCGCCGTCCTCGGCGGGTTGGCCGTCTCCATCGGCGTCGGTCTCCCGCCGGGCGGATCGATCATCGTCATCGCCATCGGTGCGTATCTGCTTTCGATCGCCGTCTCCGGGCGAGCCGAAGCGCTTTCGATGCATTGACCACCGGCCTGATCGGCCCCGAGAGGGAACGCTCTCGACCGCACAACCGGCGGGATAGAGTACATTCCACAGACCCTTATGTCGGGACCGCCTCCGTGGCGTATGGGAAAGACGGAAACCTACACCATCACCGGCCCGAACGGTGAGGAAGAGTCGTTCGAACTGCCCGCCGGTCTCGTCGACATCCTCAGCGACCAGGGCGAGCAGTCGACTCGCGTCGTCAGCGACGTCGTCGTTCAGGCGATGGCCCAGCAGGCGCACGTGATCGCCCACCACAGCGAGGGCGAGGTACCCGAGGACATCGCTGAGATGAACGAGACGGCGGCCGAGCTGTTCGAAGAGCGCTTCGGACAGTCGCTCGAGGACGCGCTCGGTCACTCGCATTAAACCGCGCGAAACCGGTCGCGTAACCCGCATTTTGCCACGCTCGGTCACCACTTTTCCCACGCCCGGTCACCACCGTTGTTCCGACGTGCGTACCGATCGCGGGCGACGAACCAAGGTCTCGCAGCCGACCGCTTAAGTCCGGCAGGCGCCTACTAATCGTCATGACGACGACGGACGCACCGGTGTTGATATTCGACGGTGACTGCCCGTATTGTTCGATGGCGGCGGTCGCGCTGCGTCGGCTCGACGGCGTGGAGGCCGTGCCGTGGGAGGCCGATCCGGTCGGCCCGTTCCTCGACGCGCAGTTCGGCTCGCGGCCGTTCGCGATGGTGCTCGTCGACCCGCGCGAGCGACTGGTGTACGCCGGTCGATCCGCGGCGGAGGAGCTCGCCGAACGGGCCGGAACGCCCGGCATCGTCGGCGGGCTCGTCCGCGAGAACTACGACCGGATCGCGGGCGTCGTCGGGGCGCTGTCGGGGCGCGGTCGCGACCCGGACGACTTCCACGACACCTACGAGCTCGCGGACGACGCGGCGTCGCTCGTCGACGGTCTCCGATCGGCGGCCAGCGAACCGCCGGAGCCGACGGCGTCGCTGTGACTCACGCCGATTCGGATTCGGACGCGGACCGCGACGCCGCGACCGGCGGGACGTACACGCTCCTCATCGCGGTTCCCGCGCCCGTCACCGTCGAGGTCGGCGCGCTCGGGACGCGTGACCTCTCGGCCGGTGCGTACGCGTACACCGGGAGCGCGCTCGGCACCGGCGGCTTTTCACGGGTGGACAGACACCGACGGGTCGCCCGCGGCGACCACGACGTGCGCCACTGGCACATCGACTACCTGCTCGGTCACCCGGAGACCGACCTGGACCGGGTGATTCGGAGCGGCGGCGTCGACGTGGAGTGCGCCGTCGCCGACCGCCTCCCGACGGGCCCGGTCGGCGGGTTCGGCGCGTCCGACTGCGACTGCGAGAGCCACCTCGCGGCGGGGACGGCCGTCGACGGCCTCGCGTCCCGTGTCCGCGACGCACACGAGACCGCGATCGCTCGGCGAGAGGGAGACCGTGCGGACGCCGCCGTTGAAGTCATCTCCGTCGGCGGCGACCGCGAGCGCGCGAGCCGGTGAGCGGCGGTCGCTGCGGGCCGTCTCGCGAGGGGCGGTTGCGACCTACAGGTCGTACCGATCGACGACCTCGCCGAGCTGCTCGCGGCGCCCCTCGACGGCGTCTTCGCGCAACGCCTCCTCCTCGGCGGTCGGGCAGACCAGCTCCGGCACCGACGCCGGACTCCCGGCCTCGTCGAGCGCGACGAAGGTGAAGTAGGAGGTCGTGGTCCGTCGCTCCTCGTCGGTTCGGGGGTTCTCCGCGCGGACGTCCACTTTCACGTCGAGGCTCGTCCGGCCGACGTTGAACACGTACCCTTCCACGACGACGACCTCGCCCATCTCGATCGGCGCGATGAAGTCGACGTGGTCCATCGACGCCGTCACCACTTGTCGGTTCGCGAAGCGCATTCCGGCGATCGCCCCGCAGATGTCCATCCAGTGTAACACGGCGCCACCGAGCGCTCTGCCGAGGTTGTTCGTGTCGTTCGGCAACAGCAGCTCGGTCATCTCCGTGTACGACTCCGCGACCGTCGCCGTCTCGTCCATGGGTCGGCTCCGACGCGCGGGGACTTGAATATCCGGGCCGCGCCTCCGGTCTATCGGGGGCCATGCGGCCGGTCCGTCCGGCTAGGACCCCTCGTGTGGCCCGTCGTCGAACTGAACGGAATCCGACGAGCGCCCCGCCTCGTCCAGCACGTCGTCGGAGACGACGATCGGACAGTCGATTCTGACGGCGAGCGCGAGCGCGTCCGACGGGCGCGCGTCGAAGACGAACCGCTCCGGCTCGCCGGCCTCGTATCGCTCGGCGTCGATCTTCGCGTAGAACGTCCCGTCGCGCAGGTCGTCGATTCGGATCCGGTCTATCGCCCCGCCGAACTCGGTGAGCATCTCGACGAACAGATCGTGCGTGAGCGGTCGGTCGAACGGCTCTCCCTCCAGCGCCATCCCGATCGACTGCGCCTGATCGGCGCTGACGAAGATCGGGAGGTACTCGCCGCGGGCAGAGAGGATGACCGCCGGCACGTCGCCACCGGGCGCAGAGCCCGCTCCGACCCCCACGACCTCGGCTTCGTGTTCCATACCGATCCCTGGCAGCGCCCACATGAATAGCTGTCCCACGCTCCCCGCTCCGGTGTCTCCTCGGGAGCGAAACGCGGCATCAATCTCGGCCGGAGGTCCGCCTCCGGTCCCTACCGGGAGCACGCCTCCGGTCTCCGCTCGAACGTCGAATCGGTCCGACTGGTCTCCGGTTATCGAACGCCTGTCCGGTCCCGGTTATCCGCCGCCAGCGCGATACCAGTACGCCCACGCGAGCGTGAACACGACGGCGGCCCCGAGGAAGAAGACGACCCCGGGCTCCTGAAGGAAGACGGCGGGTTCGGCCAACAGATCGGAGACGCGTTCGAGGATAGCGTCGAAGACGATGCCCTCGTCTTCGGTCTCCTGTGCCGTCTCGTCCATCGGCGCGTCCTCGACTTCCTCCGGGGCGTCATCGGCCGCGACGTCCGCGTCGTCGCCGGTCGTTCGCGTCGGGTCCGTCGGCGGGCCGACTGGGAAGACGCGCTGCGCGGCGACGGCCGCCAGTCCGATGAGGCCGTACCCGCCGAGCAGGCGGAGCAGCGCCGTCTTGATCCCGGCTGACTCTTGGGAGCCGCCCGCGAAGAGGACGAGCGGCTCGTCGGCGGCGGCGTACACGTCCATCTCGCGGCCCTTCTCGGAGTACGCCGTGTCGACGACGTCGACGAGGTCGGCGGCGTCGAGCTTCCCGAGGTGGTACTGGACGTTCTGGAGCGACGTGTCGACCGTCTCGGCGAGTTCGGATTTCGTCGCCGGCTCGTCGTGGAGCTCCGTCAGGATATCTCGGGCGGTCTCTGAGCCGAGGGCGGCGATGAGCTCGTCCGCGTCGTCGTCGTCGACGCCGACGACGCGCGGCTCGCGATCGTCGGGCGTCGCGTCCGGCAGGGAGGGGATCAGCCGGGACATACGAGCATCTGCAACCCCTAACAATACATATTTGTTGGATCGATCGACCGGGTCTCGGGTTCCCACACCGACTCACAAACCCTAAACGCGGTGACGAAGTACACCTGATAATGACAGAGACGCCAGGGGGACCGGAGGGCGCGTCCTCGCCCCCGGCGGCGAACGACGACCCCGTCGGCGGCTCGGCGCCAGCCGGCGGCACCGCGTCCGCCGAACCCGGATCGGTGACGGTCGTCGGAACCGCACACATCTCGGAACACTCCGTCGACGAAGTCGAAGAGACGATCGACCGGGAACGACCCGACGTTGTCGCCGTCGAGCTCGACGAGGGCCGATACCGCCAGCTGCAAGGAGAGACGCCCGACGACCTCGACGCCGGCGACCTGCTGAAAGGAAACACCGTCTTCCAGTTTCTCGCGTACTGGATGCTCTCGTACGTACAGACCCAGCTCGGCGACCGGTTCGACATCGAACCGGGCGCCGACATGAAGGCCGCGATCGACGTCGCGGAGCGGCTCGGGATCGACGTCGCGCTCGTCGACCGGGACATCCAGACGACGATTCAGCGGTTCTGGGCGCGAATGTCGATCACGGAGAAGCTCCGGATGATCGGCGGCATCGCGTTCGGGATCACCGACCCGCGTATCGTGGGGGTCGTCGCCGGGCTGTTCGTCGGCATCCTCGCCGGTCCCGCGATCGGGCTCTTCGGTGGGACCATCGGGATCACCGACGCGCTGTTGACGAGCGTCACCGGCGGGGTACTCGCCGGTCTCGCCGCCGCGCTCGCCGTCGATCAGATCGGAAAGCTCGGCCTCTCGCCCGACGGGCGGCTGTACGCGGCGGCAGCGCTCGGCGTCAGCACCGGATTCGTCGCCGCGGCGTTCGGCGTCGTCGACGGGCTCGTGTCGGCGTACCTCGGCGGATTCACGGTTCGCGCGGTCGGGAGCCTCGGCCTCGGGCTCTCGTTCGGGCTGACGCTCGGTCTCGTCGTCGCGGCGGTGCTCGGAGTCGTCGGGCGGGGCGCCGACCCCGAACGGGGCGGGATCGAGGAGCTCGACATGGAAGACCTCACCGACACCGACGTGGTGACGATGATGATGGAGGAGTTCCGCCAGTTCTCGCCGGGAGGCGCGGAGGCGCTCATCGACGAGCGCGACGCCTTCATCGCCCACCGGCTGGTGGCGCTTCGCGACGCCGGCCACGACGTGGTCGCCGTCGTCGGCGCCGGCCACCGCGCCGGCATCGAGGGGTACCTCGCGAACCCGGCGACGCTCCCGCCGATGGAGGACCTCGTCGGTCGCGAGTCCGGACGCGGGCTCCCGTGGAAGAAGCTGATCGGCTACGGGATCACGGTCGCGTTCGTCTCCTTTTTCATCCTATTGGCGCTGGCCGGCGTCGAGAACGCCTTCCTGTTCCGGCTGTTCGGAGCGTGGTTCCTCATCAACGCCGTCTTCGCGTTCGGGTTCGCGAAGCTCGCCGGCGCCCGGTGGACCTCCGCCAGCGTCGGGGGCGCGGTCGCGTGGATGACGTCGATCAATCCGATGCTCGCTCCCGGTTGGTTCACCGGATACGTCGAACTCCGGAGCCTCACGGTGAACGTCGGCGACATCGGTACGCTCAACGACCTGCTGGCCGACGAGACGAAGTCGCCGTCGGAGCTGGTATCCGCGATGTTGGACGTGCCGCTGTTCAAGCTCATCGTCGTCGTCGCGATGACGAACGTGGGGAGTATCGTCGCCAGCTTCCTCTTTGCGGTGTACGTCATCCCGGCGATGTTCGGCGCGGAGGTCGGTAGCGTCGACGAGGTTGGGCGGCTGATGATCGACGGTGCTCGGACCGGCGCGGAACTGATTCGGAACGCCGTCGTGGGGGCGACGTGAGCGGAGCGTTCGTCGGACGGCGGATCGGAAGTCTCTACTTCAGCGGCGTCGAGCTCCGCGATCTGCTCGTCGCTTGGCTCGCGCTCGGCGTCGCCTTCACGTTCTTCTTCGTCGGTGGAACTGCCGGCTTCGACCGGCTGCTCGCGGCGGGCGTCGTCCTCCCGCTGCTCGTCAGCCTGCTCACCGCGGGCGTCGCGTTCCTCCTGCACGAGGTGGCTCACAAGGTCGTCGCGGTCCGCTACGACCAAGTCGCGGAGTTCCGCGCCGACAACAGCATGCTGTTTCTCGCCGTGATGAGCTCGCTTTTGGGGTTCATCTTCGCGGCGCCGGGGGCGGTCCACCACCGCGGCCGACTGACCGACCGCGAACACGGCCACATCGCGCTCGCCGGACCGGTCGTCAACCTCCTGTTGATGATCGTCTTCCTGCCGGCGCTGCTCCTCGGTCCGGTCGTCGGCAGCGAGATAGTCACGCTGATCGGCTCGCGGGGGATCGCGATCAACGTCTTCCTCGCGGCGTTCAATCTGATCCCCTACGGCCCCCTCGACGGAAAGACCGTGATCGGGTGGAGCAAGGCGGTGTGGGCCGCGGTGTTCGTCCCCTCCACGCTGCTCGCGGTCGGACTCGTCTTCGTCGGCGGGCTCGGGTTCGGCGGCCCCTTCTGAGGACCGCCTTCCGATCGGCGTCGAAGCGCGCCGATGGGGCACGAGCGCGGTGCGAGGCTCCGCCGCCGGCGCGACGCCGCGAGGAACGGTGCGCTTTTGCTCCGCGGGCGTCCCCCCACACACATGACCGAGGGCGACGGCGGAGACCGAAGCGAGGGGAACGCGGAAGCAACCGACGGCGACGAGCTCACCTACGCCGACGCCGGCGTCGATATCGACGCGAGCGAGGCGGCGACCGCGGCGCTGATCGGCGCGGTCGGCGACAGCGAGGGCGACTACGCCGGACTCCTCGATATCGGTGACCGATACCTCGCGCTGGCGACCGACGGCGTCGGGACGAAGCTCCTCGTCGCCGAGGCGCTGAGCGACTACTCGACGGTCGGGATCGACTGTATCGCGATGAACGTGAACGACCTCGTCGCCGCCGGCGTCCGTCCCGTCGCCTTCGTCGATTACCTCGCGGTCGACGAGCCAGACGAGCGGTTCGCCCAACAGGTCGGCGAGGGGCTCGCTCGCGGCGCCGAGCTCGCCGATATGGAGCTCGTCGGCGGCGAGACCGCGGTCATGCCCGACGTTATCCGTGGATTGGACCTAGCTGGGACGTGTGCCGGGCTCGCCGCGAAGGGCGCTATCTTCGACGGAGCGGCGAAGGCGGGCGACGCGCTCGTCGGCTGGCGCTCGTCCGGGATCCACTCGAACGGGCTCACGCTCGCCCGGGAGGCCGCCACCCGAAACCACGCGTACACGGACGCCTGTCCGTTCGACGGCTACGAGTCGGTCGGCGAGGCCCTACTGGAGCCGACGCGGATCTACACCGACCTCCTCGACCCGATGCGGGACCACGACGTACGCGCCGCCGCTCACGTCACCGGCGGCGGCTGGACGAACCTGACACGGCTCGGCGACTACCGCTACGTGATCGAGAACGCCTTCGACCCGCAGCCGGTGTTCGAGTTCGTGCAGTCCGAGGGGAACGTCTCCGACGAGGAGATGCATCGGACGTTCAACATGGGGACCGGGTTCATCGCCGCGCTCGAGCCGGAAGCCGCCGAGCCGTTGGCGGCTGCGACCGGTGGACGCGTGATCGGGCGAATCGAGGAGGGCGGCGACGACGGCGGGCGAGTCGAGGTACGCGGCTTGGAGCTGTGAGGACAGGGGCAAGTCGATACGCGTGAGCGGACCGTCGGTCAGCTCAACAGGCTGTGGATCTTCTCGTCGGCGAACTCGGCGTACATGCTCTCGGTGGTACCGCCGGCCCTGATTTTGGCTCGCAGTTCATCGAACGCCGCTTCGAGAGCCGCGTACTCCGGACTGGCCTCGAGCTCAGCGAGACGCATCTTGGATTCGACGGTCGCCATCTTGGACGCGATTGCGAACAGCTCTTGGAACGTCTCGTCACGCTCGCTCCGGACGAGCATCTGAGAAACGACCCTGCGAATCTGGTCCCGCGAGAGGGGTTTGATCAAGTACTCGTCGAACGGGAGACCGAGGATGTCGATGTCGGGTTCGACCGCCGTGACCATGACGACGCGGCAGTCGAGGTCCCGGGCTCGTATCGCACTCAGTACGTCGTCGCCCGTCACCGTCGGCATCCGCCGGTCGAGCAGGACGACGTCGACCGTCTCGCCGACGAGTTCCAGCGCCTCCTCGCCGGAGTAGGCGATGAGAACCCTGTACCCATCGAGGTACTCCGCGTAGAGATCCGCCGTCTTCGCGCTGTCGTCGACGACGAGTACGGTCCGCTCAGTTGGGGTCACGTTCGTTTCACTCATAAAATCAATAACACATATTAAAATATAAGCATTGCTGTGATCCGAAACTTTCGAGAAGCCGCGTATTCGACGATAAACCGGGCCTCGAACCATCGAAGACCGAATTCTGACGAAGTCATCTAACAATTTATCATATTATCTGTTCAATAAATTATCGTGCGAAGTATCGAGCGGAAGGCGAGCGATCGCCTACGACAGGTGCGCCGCGATATCCGCTTCGGTGATGATCCCGACGGTCTCGCCGCCGTCGGTGACCATCACCGCCTTATAATGGTCCAACAGGTTCCGGACCTCGTCGACGGTCGCGCCGGGGCCGACCGTCGGGAACGACTCGCTCATCACCTCGCTGACGGGGTGATCGCCGACGTTTTCGCCCGCGTGGACGACGTCGCCCTGACTGATCGATCCGACCGGGACGCCGTTCTGAAGGACCGGGAGCTGTGAGTACGCCTCTGCTTCCATGAGTTCGACCGCCTCCCGAACCGCGTCGTCCGGCGCGACGCTGATGACGGTCTCGTTCATCAGGTCGCTCGCGCGCACGACTTCGCCTTCCGCCTCCTGAAGGGCGTTCACGATCCGTCGCAGCGTGGAGAGCCGCGGGTCGACGTCGCCGCCCTCGATCCGTGCGATGAGCGGCTGCGAGACGTCTGCGGCGTCCGCCAGCTCGCTTTGGGTGAGCTCGAGCGTCGTCCGCCGTTCGCGGAGGTCTTGGGGCGTCGGGAGTTCCATACGCCGAATAACTCGGGGTTATTAGAAAAGGTTTCGGCGGCGTCCGTTGTCGCCGCCGCGATCCCGACTCCGGTCGCGGTCGTCTCTCGGAGGACCGGTTACTCGTCTTCGTCGTCGTCGCCTTCCGTCTCGATGATCTCGATGACCTCCAGCGGAACGTCTCGGAGCGCGCCGCCGACCTCGCTTTTCGCGATCCGTTCGGCGTGCTCCTCGCTGTCGGCGTTGAAGATGTCGATTTCGAGGAGGAGTCCGACGAGGGCCGTGTTCGCCGCGAGGAACGCGGCGTCGAACGGCTCGCCGCAGGCGGGACAGCCGGTGACGCCGGGTTCGACCTCGACGTACTGCTTGTCCGTCTCGTTGAGTCGCTTTCCGGCTTCGCTGACCGCGACGCCGATGGCGTCGTCGGTCTCCTCGACGTCACGGACCAACCAGGCTGCTTCCATCGCGACTTCGTAGTTGCTCATACTCTGTCACACGGACCGCAGGGTTTCCTTTCTTGTGGTTCGGTCGCGGTCGACGTCGAGAGCGACCAGACGCCACTAAGGGGTTGCCAGTCGTCGCTGGGACGGTCGCGACCGTTACGACAGCCGGTCGACGACCGCCGCGGTGACCTCGTCGGTCGTCGCGGATCCCCCGAGGTCGGCGGTTCGGGGACCGTCAGCGAGGACGTCCTCGACGGCGTCACGAACCCGCTGTCCCTCCTCGACGTATCCGAGGTACTCCAACAGCATGGCGGCCGAGAGGATCGCGGCGGTCGGGTTCGCGACCCCCTCGCCGGCGATGTCGGGCGCGGTGCCGTGAACCGGCTCGAACAGGGCGTTGTCGTGGCCGATGTTCGCGGAGGGGAGCAGGCCGAGGCCGCCGACGAGCCCGGCGGCCAGATCCGAGAGGACGTCGCCCGCGAGGTTCGGGCAGACGACGACGCCGTACTGGGTCGGATCGAGCGGGAGCTTCGTCGCGAACGCGTCCATCAGCTCCTCGTCGGCGTCGACGCCGCGCTCCTCGGCGACCGCGAACACCTCCTCGCGGAATCGGCCGTCGGTCTCGCGCATCACGTTCGACTTGTGTGCGACGGTGAACCCGTCTCGGTGGGTCGGCCCGCGACCGTCGCCCACGAACTCGCAGGCGAACTCCGCCAGCTCGCGCGAGGCCGACGAGGTGACCACGCGCGTCAGCGTCGAGAGGTCGTCGCTCAGTCGGTCCTCGTGGCCAGAGTAGACGCCCTCGGTGTTCTCGCGCAGGAAGACCACGTCCGTCTCCGGTCGGAGCGCGTCGACGCCGGGATGCGCCTTGGCCGGACGGACGTTGACGAACGAGTCGACGGCCTCCCGGAGCGGGAGGATGACGTCGGCCGCGGTCTCGCCGGCGGCGCCGAACAGCGTCGCGTCGGCGTTCGCGGCCGCCTCGTACGTCGCGGGCGGGAGCGCCTCGCCGGTCTCGGCTTTCACGGCATCTCCCGCCTCCGCGGCGACGAACTCGAAGTCGATATCGAACGCCTCGAGGACGTCGACGGCGGCCGGTACGACCTCTTTCCCGATGCCGTCACCCTCGATGACGACGATGCGTTGGGTCATACGCGGATTCCGCGGGACGACGAAAAGAGGGTGTCGGTGTCGTCACGTGTGGCGCGAGCGCGGGCGTCTTCACGCCCGTGACCGTCAGGACACACACCGACCGTCGGTTCAGTCGTCGCTCTCGACGTACGGCAGCGCGGCGACCGTCTCGTCGACCTTGCTCCGGTTCGAGTACATCAGCGCGGTCGTATCCCAGATGCCGTCGACGAGCGCCTCTCGCATCGCGTCGTCGATGTCGACGTCGATCGTCGTCTCGCCGTAGGTGACCGTCTTCTTCTCGACGTCGATCTCGACGTCGCCGTCCGGGTTCGCTTCGATCCACTCTTGGAGTTCGACCACGGTCTCGTGGTCGGCGGTCACCGCGGGGATGCCGAGCGACTTGCAGTTGTCGCGGAAGATCTCCGCGTACGACTCGCCGACGACGCCGTCGACGCCCCACCGCATCATCGCCTGCGGCGCGTGCTCGCGCGAGGAGCCGCAGCCGAAGTTGGAGTTGACGACCGCGATCGACGCGCCTTCGAAGCGGTTGAGCGGGTGGTCGTTGAACGTCCCGTCGTCGTCGCGGCGCGCGTCGTAAAAGAGGTAGTCCGCCATGTTGTCGAACGTGACCTCTTTCATGAACTTCGCCGGGAGGATCTGGTCGGTGTCGATGTCGTCGCCGGGGATCGGCACTCCGGTGCCGGAGACGTCGGTGATGTGCTGGTCCGTCCCCGTCATCAGTCGGCCACCTCCTCGACGCCGCCGGCACCGCCCGTCGGCCCGTCGGTGAGGTACTTTCGCGCGTCCGCAACCTGCCCTTCGACGGCCGCGGCCGCGACCATGGCCGGGTTCATCAGGACGGTTCGACCGTCTTTCGACCCCTGCCGGCCGATGAAGTTCCGGTTCGACGACGACGCGCAGACCTCGTCGCCCTCTAGGGCGTCGTCGTTCATCGCGAGACACATCGAGCAGCCGGCGCGCCGCCACTGGAAGCCGGCGTTGATGAACGTCTCGTCGATGCCGCGCTCCTCGCACTCCTTCCGGACGGTCTCCGAGCCAGGGACCGCCAGCGCGCGAACTCCCTCGTCGACGGTCTCTCCTTCGAGCACCTTCGCGGCCTCCTCGAAGTCCGAGAGGCGGCCGTTCGTGCAGGTGCCCAAGAAGGCCACGTCGACGTCGTAGCCGAGCATCGACTGGCCGGGGTCGATCCCCATGTGGTCGAGCGCCTGCTCGGCGGCCTCCCGGTCCGTCCGCGCCTCGAACTCTTCGGGGTGCGGAACGGCGTCGGAGATTTCGATGACCTGCCCGGGGTTGATCCCCCACGTGACGAGCGGGTCGATTCCGTCGGCGTCGATGGTGACCACGTCGTCGTACTCGGCGTCGGCGTCGGATCTGACGGACTCCCAGTACGCCTTGCGCTCCTCGAAGGCTTCGCCCTCGGGGACGTACTCGCGGCCCTTCAGGTACTCGTAGGTCGTCTCGTCGGGGTTGATGTACCCCGCGCGCGCGCCTCCTTCGATCGACATGTTACAGACGGCGAGCCGCCCTTCCATGTCCAGCGCCTCGATCGCGGGGCCGCCGTACTCGTAGACGTGGCCCACGCCGCCGTCGACGCCGAGGTCTTGGATGATCTTCATGATGACGTCTTTCGCGTAGACGCCCTCGCCGAGGGTCCCCTCGACGTTGATCCGACGGACCCGCTGTTTGTCCGCGGCGATACAGCCAGTCGCGAACACGTCGCGGATCTGGCTCGTCCCGATACCGATCCCGATGGAGCCGAACGCCCCGTGAGTCGCGGTGTGGCTGTCACCACAGGCGACCGTCATACCGGGCTGTGAGAGCCCGAGTTCGGGGGCGACGACGTGAGTGATCCCCTGTTTGCCGGACTCGAATCCGAAGAAGGTGATCCCGCTCTCGCTGGTGTTGCGTTCGAGCGCGGAGAGCATCTCCTCGGCCTGGTCGTCGGCGAGGGGGCGCTTCCGCTTCTCCGCTTCCGTCGGCGCGATGTGGTCCGTCGTCGCGAACGTCTGGTCGGGGAACGCGACCTCGAGGTCCCGCTCGCGCAACATCCCGAAGGCCTGCGGACTCGTCACCTCGTGGACGAGGTGGAGACCGATGAACAGCTGGTCCTGTCCGTTCGGCAGCTCCGTGACCTTGTGGTTCTCCCACACCTTATCGTACAGCGTTCCCTCGCTCATCGGCGGTCACCCGACGGTGCGGCGCTCGGGGACTGGCCGACGTCGCGGGCTGAGACGCCCATCAGGCGGTCACCTCGGCGCTTTCCTCTTCTTCCTCGTCGGGCGCCTCCTGCCACGAGAAGAGCCCGCGGAGCTCCTCGCCGACGGCCTCGATCTCGTGGTTCTTCTCGGCGGCTCGCAGCTGCGTGTAGGAGGGTCGCCCCGCCTGGTTCTCTGCGATCCACTCGCGGGCGAACTGACCGTTCTGCACCTTCTCGAGCACCTCTTCCATGTTCTCGCGGGCGTGTTCGTCGACGACGACGTCGCCCTGCGTGAGCCCGCCGTACTCGGCGGTGTCGGAGACGGAGTCCCACATGCCGCCGAGCCCGTCCTCGTACATCAGGTCGACGATGAGTTTCAGCTCGTTGAGACACTCGAAGTACGCCATCTCCGGCGAGTAGCCGGCGTCGACGAGCGTTTCGTACCCCTGCTTGACCAGCGAGGTAACGCCGCCACAGAGGACGGCCTGCTCGCCGAACAGGTCGGTCTCGGTCTCCTCGCGG
>CAZNOA010000027.1:0-15158 GCA_964574565.1 uncultured Halobellus sp.
CCCGGACACATCGGCTGTCTCTCTCACGGGCGTCGTGGTAGGTAGTCGGTGCACGGGACAGTACATCTCTCGTTTCATCGCCCACAGGTGTGGACCCGACCCGGATCAGTGTTCGTCGCCCGCCGCGGATTTCGACTGAGTCAGCCCGGGGGGATCCGGATCCAGTGGACTCGGGGGGATCCGGATCCAGTGGAGTGAGCCGAAACCGGCGATCAGAGCCGGAGCTACAGGTCACATCGCCGGCGACTACGGCTCTCTGAGCGCGACCGCGTCGCCCTGTTCGGTCGGGAACGGGGAATCTGTCGCGGCCGCGCTGGCGTCGAACGCCGACGGCTCGCGCCACTCCTCGTCGGTGACGAGCGCGTCGTCGAGGCGGTCGACGAGCGCGTCCTCGTCGATGCCGGTGCCGATGACGACGAACTCCGTCAGCCGGTCGCCGTGCTCGTCGTCCCAGTCGAGCTCCGGCCGGTTCGAGCGGAGCATGTCACGTTCGACCGCCGGGAGACTCGCGATCCACGGGCCGAGGGCGTGAACGCGGACCGATCGGCCCGCCTGCCCGACCTGCTGCCGCTGGTCGGTGCCGGCGACCCAGACCGTCCCCTTCGAGCGGACGACGTCGTCGGGGAGGTCACGGAGGACCGCGGCGAGTCGGTCCGAGTGGAACGGTCGACGGCGACGGTACGTGAAGGAGGTGACGCCGTACACCTCGTCGGGGTGGCGGTGGGCGTGAGAGTCGTGTGCGTCGTGTGCGTCGTGTGCGTCGTGTGCGTCGTGATCTCCGGCATCGTGTTCGTGATCCCCGTGATCCGCCGCGAGCGCGCGTTTCCATCCCGGTAGGTCACCGACCGCCCCCTCCTCGAACACGCCGATGTCCAGCAGGCGGTCGGGGTCGACCGCGGCGAACTCCGTCACGATCGTCTCGGCGTCGGGCTGGAGCGCGCCGACGAGCTCGACCGCCTCGGCCAGCTCCGCCTCCGTGCAGAGGTCCGCTTTGTTGCACACGACGACGTTCGACACCTCCACCTGCTCGACGAGGAGGTCGGAGAGCGGACGCTCCTCGTCGTCCGCGCTCCCGCGCCGCTCGGGGGCGTCGTCGCCGGCGAACGCGTCGAGGAACTGTCGCGTGTCGATCACGGTCACGAGGGCGTCGACGCGGTAGCGGGCGGCCGCCCGCGACTCGGTCGTGAACAGCCGAGCGACCGGCGCCGGCTCGGAGATGCCCGACGACTCGACGATCAGGGCGTCGAAGCTGCGCTCGTTCGCGAGCCGCACCACCGCGGTCTCGAGATCGTCTTGCAGCTCACAGCAGATGCAGCCGTTCGACAGCTCCGTGACGCCGTCGACGTCGACCTCGGACTCCTCGGCGATCAGCTCGGCGTCGACGTTCACGTCGCCCATGTCGTTCACGAGCACCGCGATGTCGCGGTCGCCGGCGTTGGTGAGGAGGTGGTTCAGAAGCGTCGTCTTCCCCGCACCGAGGCTCCCCGAGAGCACGGTTACCGGGATCCGGTCGTCCATACGAACAGGTCGCGGGCGGTCCCTCTTCAACTCCCCGGCGGCGGCACGCGGTCGTTCGACGCGCGAGTGCGACGTGGCCCGCCACGCAGCGCGGCAAGCCGATACGTTGATACGTCGCGGCTACACACCGCAGAACATGTTCGACTACGTCTTCATCGTGGGGATCATCGGGTCGGTGATGACGCTGCTGATGGTCGTCGCGATGCTGTACCTCGTCTGGCTGGCGATGGGCGACGAGACCCACAGCCCGAGCCCCGACGAAACAGAACAGCCGGACCTCGCTGCCGGCGAAGAGGAGGCAGAGCCGCAAGGCGAGCTCACCGCCGGCGGCAACTCCGCGTAAGCGGGGTTCACCGCGGCCGAAACGGACCGAAGTGAGACGATCGGGGTGGTGGGTCACGACCGCGACAGCTTTTACCGCGCCGCGGGAACATGATCGACGATGACAGTCGCAGACCGAATCGACGCCTTTCGAGCCGTTCTCGACGAGTGGCTCCGCGGGCTGTATCACGGGATGATAACCCACCCCGCCTACGAGAAGATAGAGAAGGAGGCGGAAGACGCCGAAGACGAGTTCATGCTCGCGTGTTTCCCGGACGCGTTCGGCATCCCGTCGCCGGTGTCGTACTACACCGCCGAGCTGCTCCCCTACCTCGAAGACGAGTTCGAGGCGTGGGAGCGCCGGCTGTGGGACCGCGAGAGCCTCATCGAGCGGAAGGGACAGCAGTATCACTTCTGATGGGACACACAACCCTGAGGTCTCGATGATGGAGCCGTTCGTCTTCTTCGGCGGGAAAGGCGGCGTCGGCAAAACCACCGTCTCGTGTGCGTACGCGTACCGCTGTGCGAACGCCGGGGTACGAACGCTCGTCGTCTCGACGGACCCCGCACACTCGGTGTCGGACGTGTTCGACCAGCAGTTCGGCGACGATCCGGCGCCGGTCGACGGTGTCGACGGCCTCGACGCGATGGAGATCGACCCGGAAGACGAGATGCAGCGACACCTCCAGGAGATCCGCGAGGGGCTCTCCGAGCAGGTGTCGGTCGCGATGGTCTCGGAGATCAACCGCCAGTTGGAGATGTCACACGGGACGCCGGGCGCGTACGAGGCCGCCCTGTTCGACGCGTTCGTCACCGTGATGCGCGAGGAGAGCGAGCCGTACGACCGCGTCGTCTTCGACACCGCACCGACCGGCTCCACGCTGCGACTCCTCGGGCTCCCCGAGTTCCTCGGCGACTGGATCGACCGGCTGCTTTATAAGCGAAAACAGTCGATCGACCTGTTCGAGAAGGCGGCGATCGGGGATATGGAACCCCGCCGGCTGATGGACGGCGACCCCGTCTTAGAGCGGCTGCAGCGGCGCAAGGAGTTCTTCGAGTTCGCCGGCGACGCGATGCGGAACGACGCCGCGTTCTTCCTCGTGTTGAATCCGGACCAGCTGTCGGTCAACGAGACGAGGCGGGCGATCGAGGGGTTCACAGAGCGCGATCTCAGGGTTCGTGGGTTGGTCGCGAACAAGCTCACGCCGTCGCCGGACGAGGAGGAGAACGGGCGAGGGGCCCGGTATCTCCGCCAGAAAGTCGCGACCGAGCGCGACCGGATCGAGCAGGTCCGAACGGAGTTCGATCCGCCGCTGCTCGCGGAGATCGAGTCGCGGACCCGCGAGGTCCGGGGCGATATCCTTTCCGAGGTGGCCGCCGAACTGGAGATCGAGACGGGCGTCGAGTCGGAAGCCGGAGCGTAGATCTCGGACGACGAGTCGCGGCGGGGCAGAGGTCTCGGACGACGAGTCCGCGGCGGGACGGCGGCCCGCGCGAAACCCGTCCGCGCGCAAATGAACTCAGCACCGATTGTCCTGTATATTACGTCGCTGCGCTTGAAATACCCGCAATTTTTGTGAACTGATCCGTCCGCCGGCGGGGATTTACCCCCAATACATCACGATTGAAGACAATGTTTAAGTATGCGATCGTGAACCGATACCACGAGGCTGGGAACTTATGACAAGCGTAATTTGGATCGTCGTTGCCGTGCTCGGCACGTTCACCGTGGGATACATGGGGTACTCACGGTACCTCTCGCGATTCGTCGAACTGGACGACGAGCGAGAGACGCCGGCACACAAATACGAAGACGGACAGGAGTACGTACCGGCGAAGAAGCCGGTGCTACTGGGGCATCACTTCTCGAGTATCGCGGGCGGCGCGCCGATCGTCGGTCCGATCACGGCCGGTGCGATCTGGGGTTGGGTTCCGGCGCTGTTGTGGGTCGCCATCGGCAATCCGCTGATGGGAGCGGTTCACGACTTCATCTCGCTGTCGAGCTCGATCCGCCACGAGGGGCGCTCGATCGGCTACATCGTCGGCCAGTACGTCGGCGAGCGGGGGAAGAACCTCCTGTTGTGGTTCGCGTTCCTCACCATCATCCTCGTCGTCGCGGTGTTCGCGCTGGTGGTCGCCATCGTGTTCAACGCCTTCCCGCAGGTGACGACCGCGAGCTTCGTCTACATCGGGTTGGCGTTCGTCTTCGGGGTGTACCTCTACCAGCTCAACGGGCCGTTCATTCCGGGAACGGTCCTGTTCGTCGCCGGCGTCTTCGCCGGGATCTGGGTCGGCATTCAGTTCCCGTTCGCGCTGTTCCCGGGCGACTACCCGGCCGGGACGCTCGTCCTCGCCGAGACGTTGGGTCTCGGCGCCGGCGAGTGGGTTCCGGGCGCGCTCGCGCCGAACGTCATGGCGTGGGTTCCGATCATCATGATCTACGGCGGGCTCGCGAGCGCGCTCCCAGTGTGGGTGTTGCTGCAGCCGCGTGACTACCTCTCGTCGTTCCTGCTGTACACGGGGGTCGGCGGAGGTATCCTCGCTATCATCGTTGGAGCGATCTTCGCGACGTCGAGCCAGCCGCTCGTCGTCGACCCGTCGATCGGGGCGTTCGAAGGGTTCTGGGGAGTCTCTGCGGTGGGGCTGTTCCCGCTGTTCCCGCTGCTGTTCATCACCATCGCCTGTGGGACGATAAGCGGGTTCCACTCGCTCGTCTCCTCGGGGACGACCTCGAAACAGCTGAACAAGGAGAGCGACGCGCGCCTCATCGGTTACGGCGGAATGCTCGGAGAGGGGCTGCTCGCGGCGCTCGCGCTGTCGACGCTCGCGGTCGCCGGGTTCGCCGGTGACGCCGCTGCAGGCGGTATCGGCGGTGCGCTTCCGAACTTCGCGACCGGCGGCGGGATCATCCTGACGAGTCTCGGAATCCCGACGGCGATAGGCTCCGTGTTCATGGCGCTCGTGCTCGTGAGCTTCCTGCTCACGTCGATGGACACGGCCGTACGCCTGGGTCGGTACATGATGGAGGAGATCGTCGGTATGGACGACGGAATGACCGTCACCGGTCTCTCGACCGATATCGGGTCGATCGCCCGAGGACGCTACACGAATCCGCTCGTTCAGATCGGCATCGCGTACGCGCTGGTCGTCTCCGGCGAGTGGGCGACGCTGTGGGGGCTGTTCGGCGGTGCGAACCAGCTGCTCGCGGCCCTCGCGCTGTTGACCGCGACCGTCTGGCTCGCCAACTGGGACGAGTCCAAACAGCTCATTTCGACCGGCGTTCCGATGGCGGTCATGGTGACGATCACGGTCATGGGGCTGCTGTGGCTGGCGCTGTACGAGAACCTCTATACGAACCTGATTCTCGGCGAGGCCGAGATACTGAGCGCCCAGATCTCCGCTGGCGTTCAGATGGTTCTCGCTCTCGTGCTGATCTGGCTCGCGCTGTCGCTGGTCCGGATCGGGTACGGGAACCTCAAAACGGTGCGGAGCCGCGAGACGCCGGCAGCAGAGCCGGGCGACGACTGACGGACGAAGACCCCGTCTGCGACCCTGCCCTCCGGATATTTATCGAACGCTTCGAGAGTGACGACTCCCGAGCCGAGTTCGGCGGTCGACAGTCGGGCTGCCGGAGGATCGCTTACCGCCAGAACCGTTTTGCGAACCGCGAAAAGAACCCCTCGTCGGGCGTCTCGACCGGTTCCCACAGCCGGAACGCGCCGGCGACGTCGGCGGCCTCGCTGGCGACGAGCCGCTCGTCGTCGGGCGCGACGACGATCAGGTTCACCTCGTAGTGGCCGTAGTAGCCGAACTTGAGGAGCGTGCGGTCACGGAACCCCTCGACGAACTCGGCGACGTCTTCGGTGATCCGATCGGCCACGAGCACGACCGTCACGTCGGTACCGAAGTGCTGTTCGTCGGCCTCGACGCGCTCGTCGGCGACGTCGTGAGCGAACGCGACGAGCCGCTCCAACTCGCCGACGGTCGGGGTCGGAACCCGACGCGCGAACAGGTACTCCATCATGTCGTGGTCCGCGTAGCTAAGGGCCGGATGGAGGAACTGCTTCTGGTTGCGCATCCGCATCTCCGCGTACAGGTCGAACCGCTCGCCGTCGACGACGATATCGGCGTCGAGGTCGTAGCTGTACATCAGCCGATCCGAGATCCGGTCGAGGTACTCGTCGTCGTAGTCGGGGACGTTTCGGCGGATCTCGGCCGGAAGCTCCTCGGCGTCGTGGCGCTCGCCCGCTCCCGGCTCCGCGTTCTCGCTCATCGTGGATCCCGGTCACTCATCGGCGACCGCCTCCGGGTCGTACGCCACGGCGTCGTCGTCCGCGGGCGGGGCGCCGATCGCGAGGACGGTCACCGGGGCGTCGGCGTCGGCCGGGTTGTACGCCCGCTGCGGGCTCTCCGGGTCGACGACGAACAGGTCGTCCGCGTCGACCTCGTACGTCTCGTCGGGCGTCTCGACCGAGAGCGTTCCGTCGAGCACGTAGAACGCCTCCTGTTGCGTCTCGTGATAGTGGTACGCGAGCGGGATCTGTTCGCCCGGCGCCGCTCGAAACCGGTTGATCGCCGTCCCGGTCAACCCGCCGGGCGTCGACAGTTTCCGGCACTCGCAGGGTCGATCGGGCTCGGGGGCGACCGAATCCGTCTCGACGAGGCGGTATCCCATGTGAACTCATTCCACGGAGCGGTTGAAAAGGGCGTCGGGATTTAACACCGTGGAACGCGTTACTATGACAAGATCACACATGACCGACGAAGAGATCCGAACGGAGGCGTGCGGGCGGTGTTCGATGTCGACCGTGGTCGGCGCGGTGAGCGGCGACCGGTCGGCAGAGGAGCGCGCCGAGCGAGATCCCTTCGGCGACGAACGCATCGAGGTCGACGAGTCCGCGATCCGACGGGTGTCACCGGCGGGGTACCTCAGCGACCTCAAAGACCGGCTCGACGCCGTGGGGCGGCGGATCGCCTACGGGAAATAGCCGGGCGATCCGGCCCGTACCGCCGAAGAACGCGCCGCGTGCGTTCGGAGAGACTTATACGCGTTCGTTTCCTAACAAGAGGTAATCGATGGAAGAGAGCATCTCCGGTTTCAAGGTGCGCGGGGACTGGGGCGACATCGTCGAACACGGGGAGCGCATCGCACTGGCGCTCCGCGAGACGGGTGCAGACGGCGACGCCTTCCACGACTTCGACGACTGGCGGCCGAAGTCACACGAGCGGATCGACGAGGACGTCTCAGAGAAGACGGCGGAGCAGGCCTCCGTGGGCGAAGGAAACGGAGAGCAGGCCGGGAAGACCCCCGGCGAGGACCTTCAGACCGCCGGTGAGAAGCTGACCGAGTCGTACGAGCAAGTCGAGGAGAACGACACGGAAAGCGCGATGGAGAGCTGGGGCGAATCGATCGGCCACGTCGCTCGGGCGGCCGACTCGGCGAGCCGAAAGGCGCTCAGGAAGGTCGAGGACACGGTGTACCAGAAGGTGATGACGCAGATGGCGCCGTACTACTTCGACAACGAACTCGTCAGTGCGAACGTCCAAGAGGTCGGGCGCGGCGACGACGGCGAGACGTTCGTGTTCGAAGTGAACATCAACGACGACGAGTTGAAAAGCGACGTGGCCGACATCCTCGCCGAGTACGAGTCCGAGATCGACCGCTGGCACGTCGAAACGGAGAAACGGACCAAAGACGTCGCCGCCGCCGAAGGCGTCGAGCCTCCGGATGAGGAAGGCGGACCCGATTCGACGTTGACATGAGCGGCGTCCTCCGAATCGAAGCCGGAGAGCTGTCGGCCGACGAGATAATCGACGCGCTCAACGAGGGTCGACGGATCATCGTCGCCGTCGACGTCGCCGGCGGCACTCACGAGGTCGCGCTTCGGTACGACGGCGAGACGTACCACTGTGACACGCCGACGAACCTCCACCGACACACCGAGGAGGCGGAGATGCGAGGCTGTCTCGACCGGATGGGATACGCGGCCGAGAACTGAGGCACCGACGACGACGGCACCGCGCCGCGGGCTGCCGGGCGGTGCTCGCGACACCGAGTTTTAACCGGGGGCGCGTCGAATCGCCCTCATGAGCGACCCCGACATCGAGGATCTCGTCGGCGACGTGTCTCCCTCTTTCGAACACGTCCTCTCGTGTGTGTTCGGCATCCAAGACCACGAGAGCCGAACGTATCTGACGCTGCTCGATCACCCGGGAAGCACCGTCGCCGAACTCGCCGAGGCGCTCGACCGAGACCGCTCGAACGTGAACCGCTCGCTGTCGACGCTCCGCGAGAAGGGACTCGTCGAGCGTCGCCGCCGGCTGCTCGATTCCGGCGGCTACGTCTACCAGTACACCGCGATCCCGGTTCCGGAAGCGAAGACGCGCCTCCACGAGGCGCTCGACGAGTGGGTCGAGGGCGTCCACGCCGCGATTGACGAGTTCGACCCGGACGATCGGGAGTGAGAGAGGCGTTCCGTCTCGGTCTCGTCGCTTTTTCCCGTTCTCCGCCCGTCGCTTCTCCGCCGGATCAGCGGTCGGCGTCCGCCTCTTCTTCGTCGTCTCCGGCGCTCAGCCCCTCGTCGTCCGGGCGGTCGAGGGCCCTCGAGGCGTCGTGGTGGTCCGAGTAGCCGTCGAACCAGCGGACGATTCGCTCGATCCGGTCGACGATATGGGCGGGTTCGCCGGACCGAGAGAGCTCGTGACCCTCGCGCGGATACCGAACGAAACGCGTGTCGACGCCGTTCTTCCGGAGGATTCGATGATACAGCTCCGCAGTGCAGATCGGGGTACGCGTGTCGTCTTCCGAGTGGATCAGAAGCGTCGGCGTGTCGACCGCGTCGGCGTGGCCGGTCGGAGACTGCTCCCACAGCCACGCGGGCTCCTCGGAGGGGACCGTATCGAAGTCGCCCTCGAGGAGCTTGTACGCCCCGTCGGTCGAGCCGTAAAACCCCGTGAGGTCGTAGACGCCGCGCTGAGAGACGGCCGCGCGGAAGGAGTCCGTCTGTCCGACCGCCCAAGCCGTCATGAACCCGCCGAACGAGCCGCCGGTGACGAACGCGTTCGACTCGTCGATATACTCCCGGTCGGCGACCGTCTCGACGCCGGCCATCACGTCGGCGAGGGTGACCGCGCCCCAGTCGCGCTCGATCGCCTGCAGGAACGATTCGCCGTAGCCCGACGACCCGCGCGGGTTCGACCAGAAGACGACGTAGCCGCGAGCCGCGAGCGTCTGGAACTCGTGCCACATCGTTCCCGCGGTCGACCACATCGCGTGCGGACCGCCGTGGATCTCGACCGCGAGCGGGAACGTCGACGCCGTCGGGTCGTCGGGGTCGAAGCCCGGCGGAGTCAACACCCAGCCCTGAATCTCGGTCCCGTCCGATTCGAACCGGAGCTCCTCCGGTTCGGCAATCTCGCGCTCGGCGAGGTATCCGGCGTTGAGCTCCGTCAACCGCACGGTGTCGCCGTTCCACGCGTCGTACGCGAAGACGTCGCCCGGGTGATCCCACTCGCTGGCGGCGAACGCGACTGCGATCTCGTCGGGACCGGCGCCCCGGTCGCCGCTGACGGTCGCCCCCGAGACGGTTCCGGGTCGGAGGAGTCGCTCCGGCTCCTCGCTCCCGTCGCCCGGGACGTGCCAGATCGCGGTTTTCCCCTCGTCGGGGGTCGAGAAGTACAGCGTGGCGTCGTCCGGACCCCACTGCGGGGCGGCCTCGTAGCCGAGCCCGCGGTCGAGGTCGGCGGTGAGGTCGGTGACGGTCCCGGTTTCGCGGTCGAGGACGCGAAGCCCGGTCTGCTGCATCGAGATCCGTTCGGGCTCGGCGTGCGTGAAGGCGACTCGACCGTCGGCCGTCGCCGCGAGCGACGCTCCCCATCCCGTCGTCGTGTGAACGCGTTCGGCGTCGCCGGTCGAGAGGTCGTGTGCGCGGATCGCGATCTCGACGGCGTCGTCGGGGTCGTCGCCGACCGCTTCGGCGTAGTAGAGGGTCTCGGCGTCACCCCACTCCGGACCGGAGCAGTCCGCGTCGCGGTCGGTCACTCGGGCGACGCCCACATCCGGATCGTCGGCGGTGACCCCGCCGACAGTGGCGTCGGCGTCGACGACGTACACCGCGGTCCGCCGCCCGTCGAAGTACCGCTGGCCCGAGCGGTAGACGGTGCGGTCGATGACGCGAGGGTCCGGGTGTTCGTCCGGCTCGTACTCCTCGGGGACGGACAGGTCGCGGTCGGCTTCGCGGTCCGCGGCTGTCACGGACTGAACGAACGCGATCCGGTCTCCGTCGGGCGACCACGCGATTTCGGAGACGCCGCCGACGACGTCGGTGACGCGGCGGGCCTCCCCGCCGTCGACCGGCAGGACCCACAGCTGTTGGCGGTCGTCGTCTGCGCCCCGCGTCGAGGTGAACGCGATCCGGTCTCCGGAGGGACTCCAGCGCGGTTCCGTGTCGGAACCCTCCGACAGCGTGAGCCGACGTGGGTCGTCACCGTCGATGTCGACGAGGTACACCGTCGACTCGTACTCGTCGTCCCCGTTCGGCTGTCGGCGGAGGAAGGCGACGCGGTCGCCGTCGGGAGAGATCCGCGGATCCGCTGGCTTGGCGATGTCGTGGTAGTCGGCCGCAGTGACGTGTGCCATGCGGACAGGTCGGCCGCCGGACTCAAAAGGCGTCGGGAGTCGGAAAGGCGGTCGATCGGAAGCGGAGTCGAAACGAAAGCGATTCGACGGGCGCCGCTTACGCGGCGTCGTTGTCGAAGGCGAGCGACACGCCGCCGGCGTCGACGGTCGCGCCCGCCGCACACACCGGGTGTTCGAAGTCGGCGGCGAGCAGTTCCGTCGCCGCCGTCGCGGGATCCGGCGCGTCCGTCTCCGCAGCGGCGAACTCGTACGGTTCGGGGCTGTCGGTCTCGTAGGTGGCGACGATCGTCGGCTCGTCGACCGCCTCCACGAGGAGAGCGTCGCGGCGAACGACACCGATCGTCGCCGCGTCCGCGCCGACGACGCCGGCGATTCGGGGCGTGTCGTAGTCGTCTTTCTCGAAGTCGAGCGCGAGGAGCGCGGTCGCCAGCGCGTCACGGGCGGGATAGCCCAGTTCGAGCTTCTCGGCGATCGGGTCGACGTGCGAACCGTTACCCACGACCGCCAGCGGCTCTCGGGTCGGCGTCTCGACCCGTCGCGCGCAGTTGTACGAGACGTAGGGGTTGTCCGTCTCGGGGGCGTCCGGGGTCGGGCCCACCGTGAGCGTCCCGTCGCGGTCGATCACGCGTCGGTTCGGGAACGAGCGAGAGGAGACGCGGTAGGCGCCAACTCCGGGCGCGACGACGACGAATCGGCCAACGTACATACGACTTCGTGGTGATGCCGACGGCTAAAATACGTCGATAGACGCACGTTCGGCGATCAATTCGGCGATGGATTTCGATAACGCGGTTCTGAGGCTCGCGAGCGCGAGTGCCGAGTCTCGAATCCGGTAGTCGTGAACCTCGACACCGAATCCCGACCGGCTGTCAACGGATGACAGAGGGCGAGCGACGCGCAACGCTTACAAACACGCACGGGCTACCGACTATTGCGTCAGTCCATTGGGGTAGTGGCCAATCCTGAAGCCTTCTGGGGGCTTCGACCCTGGTTCGAATCCAGGATGGACTATTCTCTCGGCTCGCTTCCGTCCCCGGATCGCACCGGTCGCTCCCGTCGTCCCGCTCTCGGACGTCTCGCCGCGGATCGATTGGGTGAGCTCTCAGAAGAGACGGCGCTTCTGTTTCGTCTGGAACCCAACCGCGTCTACATACGACGTTCTCCAAACGAAACGAAGGGGTATCGATCTACTTCTCGACGTCGAGGAGCGCGACGCGCTCACGGACGATGTCGGCGAGCCCCCCCGCGGTCGCTGCGAGTTCCCTATCGGCGATTCCGTAGAACTCCCGAACTCGGTCCTCGTCGTAATCGAACGGCGTGTCGTCGTCCGCCATCGATCCGTCGGGAGACGGGGGCCCGGCGTCTGCTGAGTGCAGCGTTCCAGCGAGGGCTTCGATCGCGGCGTCGAGGTCGGCCGCCGGGCGCCCGGCGCCGGGAACCGCTTCGAAGTCGGCCGCGATCACGACCGTGCGCTGCTCGCCCTCGGAGACGCCGAGGTCGAGGGCGCGGTCGATCTGACGGCGGCCAGCCGCGTACAGCAGGACTTCCACGCCGGGGTCCCGGGCGACCGCCTCGCCGCGGGCGATCGATCGGGCCGCGAGCCGTATCGCCTCGCTGAGATGCGCCTGGGAGACGACGAGCCCCGCGTCGAACGCCTGCACGACCGCACCGGTCTCGTCGGCGACCGCGTCGAGTCTCGCGAGGAACTCGTCGAGGTCGTCGATGGAAGCGGTTCCGTGGATCAGACGAAACGAGGGGCGTGACGGGCTCGAAACCGGATCGGTCTGTCCGGTGGAGTCGGTGGGTCGGCTCACTCGAAATCACCCAGGCTCGCCTGACCGTCTCCGTCGCCGTCGCCCCCGGATCCGGCGGTCGCCGCCGCGGAGGCCGACTTGTCGGGACGGACGTCATCCATCGATGGGTCCTCGCGGCCCGCGTGTTCGAGGATGCGCTCGGCCGTCTTCTCGCGGCCGCGGAGCGCGCCGAGGACGACCGCTTTGTCGGCCTCGCGGAGGTCGGCTCGGGTTTCGACGCCGGCCTCGTACAGCCGGCGGGCGCGCTTCCGGCCGACGTTGCGGACGCCCGCCAGATCGAGGAGGTCCTCGCGAACGCCGTACTCGATCCGCTTTCTGGCCTCGCGGACGGCGACGACGGTGTCGCCGTCGACGCCCTCCACGTCGCGGGCGAGCGTCTCGGCGGCGCGAAGGAGCCACTCGGCGGTGTCGACCTTGCCGCGGATGTCGCCGGGGCCGACGCCGTACCGCTCCGTGATCCGGTCCTCGTCGACCTCGTTCGCCCAGTCTTCGAGGAGGCGGGCGGTCTTCAGCGACGCGAGCCAGTCCTCGAAGCGGACGTCCTCGTACTCGGAGGGAACGTCGCCGAGGAACTCGGCTTCGCGCTCGTAGCAGAGCTCGGTGTACTCCTCGCGGTCGCCCGATTTTAAGTACAGCTCGTACATGTCGGGCGTTCGGCTGACGAGGTGGTAGAGACCGAGCGGCGTGACGTCCGGCGACGAGCCGGTGTCCGCTTCCGATGAGGAAGCCGCTTCGGTCGCGTCGCCGTCGTCTGAACCGGCGCGGTCGGCCGGGGTGTAGGTCCCGAACGCGGGCTCGTCGCCGTCGGCGTCTGGCCCCTGCATAACGAATTCGCCGGTTGTGTCGGAGGCGACGTCACCGCCCACGGGACCGGTTCCGACGGCGACACTCCGGAGCCCGTCGATCATCTCCGCCGCGCTCATCGGGTCGAGGTAGAGCCGCGAGACCGTGTGTCCGATTCCGGTCGCGGCGAGCGTCTCGGTGCCGCCCTCGCGGTCACGGTCGACGAAGTCGTTGATCGCGAGGTAGTCGAGGACCGTGTCTGTGACGGCGGCGAGACGCCCCTCGTCGTCCGTCTGTGTCGCGTAGAGCGTGTTATCGAGGAAGGAGAGGAGCCCGTCGCGAGTGGAGGCGAAGCCGGAGGCGACGGTGGCGAGCACGTGGGTCCGGAGCGCCGGCTCGGCCGCGAGCTTGGATCGGACCGGCTCGGGGTCGGCCCAGAGGTACCGCTCGAACAGCTCCTCTTTGGTGTCGGCGTCGTTGGCGAGCAGCACCGCCTCCCCGTACGGGTCGAGTCCGGGACGCCCCGCCCGCCCGCACATCTGGTGGATCTCGAGCACGTCGAGCGGCTTCATCCCGCCGAACTCCCCGTCGTACCGCCGCCAGTCGCGGACGATGACGCGGCGAGCGGGGGTGTTGACGCCGGCGGCGAGCGTCGGCGTCGCGGAGATGCATTTGATCAGGCGGTCGCGGAACGCGTCTTCGACGAGCGAGCGGTGTTCGCTCGCGAGACCGGCGTGGTGGAAGGCGGATCCCTGTTCGACCGCGTCGGCGAGGTCGTCAGAGGTGTCGGTGTCGGAGACGCCGCGGATCTCCTCGGCGAGGTCACGGAGGCGGTCGCGCTCCCCGTCGGTGAGGCGAGCGGCCGTGACGTCGGTGAGCTTCCGGGCGGCAGACTCGGCGTTGCGCCGGGAGTTGACGAAGACGAGCGAGGAGCCGCCCTGTCCGTCCTCCTCGGTGTCGAGCGCGTCGCCGACGAGGCGGGCCGTCTGGTCCTCGCCGCGATCGACGGGGACCTCGCGTTTGCTGCCGTCGTCGAAGTCGATGGCGTTGCCGAAGTGGACGCCGGTGCGGAGGTCGATCGGTCGCCAGTCCGACTCGACGAGCGCGGCGTCGAGCCACTCCGCTATCACGTCGGCGTTGCCGACCGTCGCGGAGAGCGCGACCGTCTGGAGGCCGGGGTTCACCTTGCGGAGCTTCGCGAGGGTGACTTCGAGCGTCGGGCCGCGGTTCGGGTCGTCGACGAGGTGGACCTCGTCGCTCACGACGCAGGTGAGGTCGTCGATCCACGGCGCGCCGTTGCGGATCAGCGAGTCGACCTTCTCCGACGTTGCGACGATGATGTCGCGGGTGGCGAGCCACTCGCCGTCGGAGTCGTAGTTGCCGGTCGAGACGCCGACCGTGATCCCGTGGTCCTCCCAGCGTTCGAACTCGGTCTTCTTCTCGCTCGCGAGCGCGCGGAGGGGAACGATATAGAGGGCCTTGCCGCCGCGTTCGATCGACGAGAGCATGGCGAGTTCGGCGATCAGCGTCTTGCCGGAGGCCGTGGGGACCGCCGCGACGAGGCTCTCGCCGTCGACGACGCCGGCCTCGACGGCCGCCTCTTGAGGGGGGTACAGTTCGGCGACGCCCTCGGCCTCGAGTGCCTCGCCGACGCCCGCGGGGAGCCCGCGGAGCGAACTCGGTTGCATTACCCGTGGTTGGTGCCCGTTCCGGTTTAAATCGTCGGAACGGGTCGGTTCGGTCAAAAGGGACGTTCTAGGTAGGAGCGCGTCTGCCGCGGGCCGTGATACCTTATAACAGAACTGCGGCGGCGCGCCTCCGAGCGGCCGCCCTCGGCGGCCGCGAGGAGCCCGCGAGGGACGCCGCGAGCGCCTTCATAAGGCGCGAGCGGCGAGGCTGGGGAGGAGTGAGGTGCGGGAGGGTCTCTGCGGGGCGGGACTCAAAGGGGCAGTCGCGAGGACGGCGTAGGCGACGTAAGCACCGCAGGAACGAGCGGAGCGAGTGACGAGGCGCGCAGCGAGCGTACGCCGTCCTCGCGACTGGGGCTTTGGAGGTATCCGCCGTCGATGCACGGCTAGTGCCGT